>JASHRZ010000431.1 GCA_030037055.1 Alphaproteobacteria bacterium | reverse complement strand
CGCGTCGATCACGGCGAGGACGCCGTCGACGGTGACGCGCGCCCTGACCTCGGGCCAGGCGAAGGCCTGCACTAAGGGCTTCGGCAGAGCCAGGCCCGAGGTCTCAATGACGATGTGCTCGGGCGGCACTGCCCGCGCCAGCAACCTCGCAATGGTCGGCAAAAAATCCTCGGCCACGGTACAGCAGATGCAGCCATTGGCGAGCTCGATGATTTCGTCCTCCTCGCAGCTCGCGACGCCGCAGCCGAGCAGGATCTCGCGGTCGATGCCGAGCTCGCCGAACTCGTTGATGACGAGCGCGATGCGGCGGCCCGCGGCACGGGCGAGCAAATGGCGGATGAGGCTGGTCTTGCCGGCGCCCAAAAAGCCGGTGACGATGGTGGCGGGGATCCGGCGCATCAGCGTTGGTCCTTCAGCACCAGCGGCAGGCCGGCGGCGATGAAGACGACGCGGCTCGCGCGCGCCGCCACGCTCTGGTTAAGCCGGCCGGCATGGTCGCGGAAGGCGCGCGCCAGCGCGTTCTCCGGCACAATGCCGAGGCCGACCTCGTTGGCGATGAGGACCGTGGGCCCGGCAAGCGCGCCCAGCGCCTCGACCAACGCAGCGGCCTCCTGCTCTACCGCACGGCCGGCCTCGAGCAGATTGGCGAGCCACAGGGTCAGGCAGTCGACCAGGATGGGACGGCCGGCGCGGGATTCGCAGGCAAGGCGGGCGACGAGGTCGAGCGGCTCCTCAAGCGTCGTCCAGCGCGGGCCGCGGCACACGCGGTGGCGGCGGATGCGCTCCTGCATCTCGCCGTCGCGCGGCTCGGCGGTGGCGATGTAGAGCGCTGGACATGCGGCCCTCTCGATCACGCTTTCGGCATAGCGGCTTTTGCCCGAGCGCGCGCCGCCCAGCACCAGCAGCAGGCGCGGGAGCGAGGCGGCGGGCGCGATCGGCGGGTTTGGGTCGGCTCGTTCCGGCAAGACGTTCCTCCGCCCGAGGATCATCGGTTGCAAGGGCGCAACGAGGAGGTCTCCTGGCTCGGGGTCGTCGACCGCGGCGCCTTCCCGGCAGGCTCGCGCCCGCCAGTGGCTTTTCGCCACGATCTCGCCGCTTACAGTTGCGGGGGCAGCGCCGGCATCGCACCGGCCTTCCCTGTCTCGTTGCAAGACGCAGGCTAGCACGTCTGGCGGCAAGATGCCAGGGAGCGGAGGAAACGGCGCGCAGTCACGGGGTCAGCGGGATGGCGGCCGATCATCGAAGGCGGCGCGCGACACCTCGATAACGCTGCCGGCAACCATCAGGCATGAGAGCGCCATTTCCTCTCGAATAGCAACGAGGGACAGGCTTGCATTCGGCGTATCCTTCACCGCTCTCCACACGATGAACGCTTGATCCACAAGCGCGATCATGGCGGGCACGTCCGGTCTCGTGAAAAAATCCGAAGGACCGTAATCCGCCGCATGGCGAGCCTCCTGAAGTTCCACAAACGCATCAGCGATGACGGCAAAGTCTTGCGACAAGGGTCGGCTTACCAAGTCTTGGATGCCGGAGGAAATTGATATTCCCCTGTCGAAACTCTGGCACACCCTCTTCATCTCGGCATGCGCAAGCGCGCACCGTCCCGCAAACCAACGGGCTTGGCAGGCGCCATGGCGTGCGACCCTGCCGCGACGAGGAGGTGGTAGAGAGCATGGTAAGCAGCCGATACTGCGCGGCGTAAGCTAGCTTGGCGTGGCCTCTTTGGTTCGCGGGAAGCAAGGTGCTTGGCTTGAGCCAAGCGAACTTCGGATAAGGCCAAGGTCTATGACCCTCAGGCCTCTCGTCTGGCTTCAAAGCGAACTTAGGGGACGCGCCTTATGTGGTGTTCAAAAAGCGTCGATTTAACCTTGCGGCCGAGATGCATAAGGGCCTCGATGCTCGGGCCGGTCGTCGGATAGGCAGGATCAAGGATGAAAGAAATCCAATGGCCGGAGCCCGAGGAACCCTCGCCGAAATTCAATTCGAAAAGGCGGAAGCCTTCCGGTTCGGCGGCTTGCTTGACCAGTTCACGTATTTGAGCCGCCTCGTTTCCCGCGGCGCCAGAGTCGTTCGAAACTTCTTCAACCATTTAGCCAGTATATGCAGTCTTGCGGCCACCTATACATGGGGCCGGAATTGAGCCGTCGGCCGTCAACTATCAGCCGGTAATCAGCCGTCAGTTATCAGTCGTCGGTTCCGAGCCGCCGATGGCCGACAGCTGAGGGCTGATAGCTGACGGCTAAAAAATCGCGCAAATCACCGGCGATTTCCCTTGGGGTCCGTTTTTTGCCATCCCGAGATTCAGCGCCAGAGACATAGACTGCGCGATGGCTGCACCGATGACATGGAGGCAGCTCGTGTGCTCGCTTCTCGATCAGATATTCCTGCAGTGCGGCACGACGCCGACTTTTACCTATACGCTGGTCGCCGGCGGCGTCGCGGTGTTAATCGTCTACCTGGTTCGGCCGTAAAGCTCCGGCGGCCGGCGGCTCCCCGCCGCCAGGCCGCCGGGCAGGTCGCGCTTGCCGGTCGCCCGCGCGCGCAAAATGGAGGCCGCGGCGGCGGGAGGAAAGCGCCATGGCGAAAGCGATGGACATCAATCCGTGGCCCAGCGGGTGCTGGATCACATCGCGCACGGCACCACCGCTCTCGGCGAGGAGATGTGGCGCGAGCCCGTGCGAATTACCGCTCGCAGGAGCGCCTTGCCGCCGAGATCGAGCGCGCGTTCCACCGGTTCCCGACGCCGTTCTGACCCTCGGCGGCACTGCCGGAGAATAGCTCCTATGTCGCGCGCGAGCCGGCACGTCGATCATCGCCGTTCGCGGGCCGATGGCGCCTTCCGCAACGCCTGCCGCCACCGCGGCATGCAGCTCGCGGACAGGCGATGCGCCCAGGCCTTCGTCTGCCGCTACATCATCGACCTCTTCGGCTGCAACTGCCGAGTGACCTATCCTTTTCAGCGCATACGCAAGCTAGCCGAAGTGGCGCCGGCCGAGCGCCGGGTGAGGGGGTGCTCACTTATGTCTATCACCTGTTTCCGAACGTCCTCGTCGTCGTCCTGTCGCATCGCACCAAGCTGGTGATCCTTGAGCCGTTGGCGGTCGACCGCACGAGAATGCTCAGCTGCGCGCGCGCCAAGGACGGCAGCGAGGAGGCGATGAGCGAGGCGAAAAGCGACGCGGAATTCTTCGACGGCGACGGCATGGCGGAGGATCGCGCCGTCGTCTGCGCGATCGAGCGCGGACTCGCCAGCGGCGCGAACGAGGCGTTCACCTATGAACGTTTCGAGAGCGCCATCGTCCACTTCCACCGCACGCTCGACGCGGCGCTGAGGCGCGGCGCCAGCGGAATCGCCGGCGCCAGATCCGGCAGCTCGGCGGTCTGCTGCAGGTACTCGAGGACGAGCCCGTTTATCCTCGCCTCCGGGCGCGGATCGGCGACCTCGCTCGTCCCAGAGATCAGCAGGTTCATATCCATCCAGAGTTCGCCGGGATCCGGGTCGGGCGTCTGCATGAGCTGACGGTCGGTGCCCGTGCCGCTCCACACTTGAATGGGTGCGCCGTTCTTGTCCGGGTTGGTCTCGTTGCCCTGAAGGCCGTGGAAGCGGTCGGATTTCGGATAAAGCTGCCCGAGAATGCAGTCGAACGACCGGTTCTCGAGCATGAGGACGACGATGTGATCGATCTTGCGCAAGCTGCCCATAAAGGCCCTCTCCGCGCAGCGCCGGACTCCGTGCCTAAGAGCTCATGAGCCTCTCGCAGCTCACCGGCAATGCTACCCCTGCTGCCGGACGACTGCAATGTAAGGTTGCCTTCGCGGAAAGCGCAATCGCGCGGAATCGTCCGCACGGCGGCACCAGTTCGTCCGCACCGTCGGCCGCGCGTCCGCCAAGGACGGCGGACGCGATGAACGAGGCGAAGCGCGACGCGCAATTCTTCCACGGCGAGGGCATGGCGGAGTCCATCGTCTGCGCCAGCCAGCGCGGACTCGCGGGACGAAGGCCGGCCCGCACAAGGCAGCGAGGCCAAGGTCAGACGTAGACCTATGCCGGCGGGTGGTTGACCGCGGTCACGCGCCAGGGATGGGCGGCGCTGGCGCCGGGGAAATGCTCGATCCGGGTCAGCGACAGATTGTCGATGGCGAGCGCCAGCGCAGCGTCGGGGGTAAGCCCCAGCGCCAGCGCCAGCGCCGCGCGGATGGTGCCGCCATGGGTGACCGCGATGATGTCGCGTCCGGCATGAAGGCGCGACAGCCGCTCGATGGCGGGATAGGCGCGCGCTAGGAGCTGAACAAAGCTCTCGCCGCCGGGCGGCGCCTCATGCGCCGCGCCCAGCCAGAAACGCGGCCAGAGATTCCCGTTGCGCAGCGCCAGCTCGGCATAGGTCAGACCCTGCCAGTCGCCGAAATGCTGCTCGATGAGATCGGGCTCGACCAGCACGCCGGGGCCGGGGATCGGGTCCGGGCCGGGCAGGCCGGCGCGGACGATGCCGGACGCCGTCATATGCGTGCGCCGCAAGGGGCTGGTGATCCACACTGCTTCGCGTGGCAGCTTCCGCGCCAGCCCGGCAAAGGCGGCGGCGTCGCTGACATCGCAGGGATGGTCGGTCTGGCCGTAGCAGCGGCCGTCATTGACCGTCACCGGCGCGTGCCGCACCCACCACCACCGCGTCACATCGCCCATGCCGCCGCCACCAGCAGAACCACCGTCTCGCCGACTTGCTCGACCGCGCCCAGCACATCGCCGGTGTAGCCGCCGAGCTGGCGCTGGGCAAGGACGGCACGCGCCGACATCGCCGCCGCCGCGGCGATCAGCGCGCTGAGGCCGGGCAGGAAATCCAGCGCGAAGAGCGCGATCAGCGCGGCGAGCCCGAAGGCGGCCCAGGCGACCGCCCGCCCAGGCTTGCCGGCCTCGGCGCCAAGCCCGTCGCTGCGCGCCGGCTCGAGCGCGCGCAGCATCAGCGGCAGGAAGCCCCGCCCCACCGCATGGGCGGCGATCAGCGCGGCGATGACGCCGCCGGCGGCGCCGATGCCGGCGAGGGAAGCAGCGCGCAGGCCGACGCTGAAGATCAGCGCCAGCACGCCGAAGCTGCCGATGCGGCTGTCGCGCATGATGGCAAGCCGCGCCTCGCGCTCGCCGCCGCCGATTGCATCGGCGGTGTCGGCGAGCCCGTCCTCGTGCAGCCCACCGGTGAGCCCTACGCCGAGGCCGAGCGCGATCAGCGCCGCGGCGAGCGGCGGAAGATGGAGCCGGGCGGCGAGCGCATAGGCGAACCCGCTCAGGAGGCCGATGACGAGGCCGACCAGCGGAAAGGCCCAGCTCGATTCCGCCAGCGGCGCCGTCGCCTGCTGAGCCGGCGGCGTCAGGGGCAGCCGCGTCAGGAAGGCCGCGGCGCGGCAGAACTCGCCCCACCAGCGGGCGGCATCGCTCCGGTGCGGCGGCGGACCGGCCATGCGCATGTCTTAGCGCAAGCCGCGCTCCGCCACCAACGCGGTTTTCGCTTGGCGCGGCGCCGGCGATGAGGGAGAGTCCATG
>JASHRZ010000430.1 GCA_030037055.1 Alphaproteobacteria bacterium | reverse complement strand
CAGCGAGTTCCACATCAACCCCTGCGACGAGGTGATGATCCAGATCAAGGGCGAGATGCGGCTCCATTATCGCACTCCCGAGGGGACGGAGAAGGTGGCGGTGATCCCCGAAGGCTCCGCCATCCACACCCCGGCGGGGGTGCCGCATTCGCCGCGCTTTCCGCCCGACGCCTTCGCCCTGATCCTGGAGCGCAAGCGTCGCGCCGGCGAGGTCGACCGCTTCCAATGGTATTGCCAAGGCTGCGACGCCTTGCTGCACGAGGAGTACTTCGTCGTGCGCGACTATGCCGAGGACCCGGTCTCAGCGGCCTATCGGCGCTTTTTCGCCAGCGAGGCGTTGCGCGGCTGCAAGCGTTGCGGCGAGGTCATGCCGGCGCCCGCGCTCTGAGCCGGCCGCCTACCAGCCGATGCCGCCCAAGGGCACGCCGTCGACGACCGGTACCTGCTTGTTCCCGCCGCTGGCGCTGCACGCCGCGACCGCCTCAGTGCGGTTGCCAAAATCAAGCCGCGTGTTGCTTTCCCCATGGCGCCCCTCCGGTCGCATCGCCGCCGGTCGCCAGCATGTGGTGTGCTTGCCAGGCGGGCCGGCGACCGCGGTAAATTCACCGTCAGGCGGCGCTCCTCTAGTGGAGCTTGACCTCCGGCTCGGCGCCGCGCGACAGGCCGCGGGCGAGCGCGCCGAGGAATGTCTTGCCTCCGCCGTGCAGCGCGTATTCGTGCATCTTGTAGAGCGAGCGATACATCAGCCGCGCGAAATATCCCTCGATGAACATGTTCTTGCCGACCAGGAAGCCCATCAGGCTGCCGACGGTGCTGTACTCGCCCAGCGACACCAGCGAGCCGAAATCGCGATAGATGAAGGGCTCGAGCGGCCGGCCTTCGCGCCGGCGCCGCAGCTGCCGCAGCAGGTGCGAGGCCTGCTGATGCGCCGCCTGGGCGCGCGGCGGCACCGGGCCGGCGCCTCCCGGACGCGGGCAGGAGGCGCAGTCGCCGATGGCGAAAATGTCGGGATCGAGCGTCGTCTGCAGCGTCGGCGTCACCACCAGCTGGTTGGCGCGGTTGGCCTCGAGCCCGTCGAGCTGGCGCAGTACGTCCGGTCCCTTCACCCCGGCGCACCACACCACCAGCTCCGACGGGATGACCTCGCCGGTGCCCAGCACCACCCCGTCGCTGCGCACCTCGCTGACCTTGGCGCCGGCGCGCACGACGACGCCCAGCTCCTTCAGCAGCGCGAGCGTCGCGTCCGCGATGCGCGGCGGCAGCGCCGGCAGGATGCGCTCGGCCGCCTCGATGAGGATGATGCGGATATCCTTGTCGGGATCGACGCGATCGAGGCCGAAGGCGATCACTTGGCGCGACGTGCGGTGCAGCTCGGCAGCAAGTTCGGTGCCGGTGGCGCCGGCGCCGATGATAGCGACATGGAGCTGGCCGGGGCGCACCGGCTCGTCCTGCGCGTTCGCGCGGATGCAGGCGTTGACCAGCCGGCGGTTGAACCGCACCGCCTGTTCCGCGGTTTCCAGCGGCACGGCATAGCGGGCGGCGCCGGGCGT
This sequence comes from Alphaproteobacteria bacterium, assembly GCA_030037055.1. Taxonomy (GTDB): domain Bacteria; phylum Pseudomonadota; class Alphaproteobacteria; order ATCC43930; family CGMCC-115725; genus DAHUYF01. Next base: position 5,335 of record JASHRZ010000430.1, on the reverse strand, counting down.
GCCGAAGTCGTTGGTGACGCTGCCGATGGCGATCACCAGCGTGTCGTAATGGATGGCGCGCGGCGGCGTGATCTGGCGGCCCTCCTCGTCGAAGGTCGCGGCGAGCAGCACCGCGCGCTTGGCGCGGTCGAGCCCGATCATCTCGCCGTAGCGGTATTGGAAACGATGCCAATGCGCCTGGGCGAGATAATTGAGCTCGTGCTCGGAGGGATCCATGCTGCCGGCGGCCACCGCATGCAGCAGCGGCTTCCACAGATGCGTGCGCCCCTTGTCGATCAGCGTGACGCGAGCCTCGCCGCGCCGGCCCAGCGTGTCGCCGAGCTGGGTTGCCAGCTCGAGGCCGCCGGCGCCGCCGCCGACCACGACGATGTCCGGCGGCGCGCTCACGGCGCGGCCGTCCTGCCGCTGGCGTTGGAAGGCGCGGCGCGAGCCGCGCGGCGCTGCGCCTGCCGGCGGCGGATCGGATGAGCCTTGCGATCCTCTGCCATGCTGCTCCGATGCCGCGCCAAGTCGAGCGGACCGCGGCCCGCAGGCAACAGGCCTGCCGACACGGGAGTTCGAACCGCGGACCTCGTGATCACGAATGCCCCAATAGCCGCGCCTGCAACGGGGCGTTGGGGATCGAGCGGCGCATCTCGCGTCGCGGCGGCATTTGTGCGTCGCCTCTCTTGTCGCGACGATGACCCTATCACCGGCGCGACCGGTTGTCTTCCTCGGGGTCCGCCCTGTCGCGTATGGCGAAGCTCGCGATGAACGGGCTAACCTTCGCCATCGTCGCGTTCCAGGCGTAGAACGCGCAGGAGCGGTGCCATGACGGCAAGCCGGGTGGAACGGCGTCGCAGCTTCATCCTGGCCTCCGGCGCCATAGGCGTCGGATTGCTGCTAGGCGGGTGCGAGAAGGGTGACGAAGAAGCCTCGGCCACAGGCCCGCACGAGTACAAGCCAAAGGAAGTCGCCGCGACGGAAGATCTTCTGCGCGAACACGGCGTGCTGCGCCGTGCTCTCCTGGTCGACGCCGAAGGCGCGGCCAGGCCGTGCCGCGAACCCGCTTCGGTGCCCGCCGGCGCTCTCCATGAGACGGCCATGCTGTTTCGTCGGTTCGGCGAGGACTATCATGAAAGAATATTGGAAGAGCGCTTTGTCTTCCCGGCCGTGCGGCAGGCGGGTGGGCCCGCGCGCCGCTACGTCGATGTCCTGATCGCCCAGCACAATCGCGGCCGCGATATCACCGACTTCGAAAGTCGCCGGGCAGGGCCGCACGCGCGCGGTCGCCGACCCGCTCTCGCGGGCGCTCGGCTCCTTCGTGTGGATGTATGAGCATCATTCCGCCCGCGAGGACACCATCGTATTCCCGGCCTGGAAGGAGGCGCTGTCCGAATCTCAATACGAGGACATGACGGATCGCTTCCAGCAGCTGGAGCGTCAGATTTTCGGCGAAGACGGCTTCGCCGATGCGGTCGCGCGGATCGGGCGAATCGAGCACGCTCGGCATGGCCGATCTCGCCCAATTCACCGCCCCGCCGCCGCCAAGCCTCTGATCGCGGCGGATCCCGGATGGAGCAGCCGGTGGATCGCTCCTTCGGCGGCTTGACTTCGGCGTCGGCTCCGGCCTATCGGATTGCGATGGCGCAATGCGACCCATTCGCGCCGCGCGCAACCGCGCCGCAGGCGGGACATGCCGCGCTCTCCCTCGCCAAAGCTGGGGTGCGACGGTAGGTCGGGAGACGCGCAAGGCAGCGGCTCATGAGGCGCAACTTGTCCAGTTACAAATCGCAGCCGATCGACTGGCGAGCCGCTGTTTTCGGCACCGCCGCGCCGCCCTGGTCGGTTCTCGTCCGCGTTCTCGTGGGGCTGGTGGTCTTCCTGCCCGAAGGGATTCAGAAACTGGCGTTTCCGGACATTCTCGGGGCGGGCCGCTTCGCGGCGATCGGCATTCCCTATCCCGCGCTGACGGGACCGTTCGTGGGCGTGGTCGAGACGCTGTGCGGCGCCCTCATCGTTCTTGGTCTCTTCACCAGGCTCGCCGCCATCCCGCTGATCGTCATCATGATCGTGGCGATCGTCTCGACAAGCTGCCGATTGTCCTGGGTCAGGATGTCTGGATCTTCCACCTGCCCAGTCTCGCGCGCTACGGCTTCTGGAGCATGATGCACGAGGCCCGGACGGATTTCGACATGCTGCTGGGATCGATCTATCTGCTGATCGAGGGGCCGGCACATGGTCGCTGGACGCCCGACTGTCGCGCAAGCCCGAGGCAGTCCTTTCCTTGGAAGGCTGAGATGATCGATCGCCGCTCCTTGCTTGCCTACGCCACGCTGGCCCCGGTCATGAGCGCGCTGCCGCGCCTCACCCGGGCCGCCGACCAAAAGGCCGATTACGTGCTGCGCATTGCAAACGGGCTGGTCGAGCTGTCGCCCGAACACATCGTCTCGACCACGCTCTACAATGGGCAATTCCCCGGGCCGCTCCTGCATCTCAAGGAAGGCCAGCGCGTGGTCGTCGATGTCCACAACGACACCGACACGCCGGAACTGGTCCATTGGCACGGCCAATTCCTTCCGGTCGACGTCGATGGCGCCGCGGAGGAAGGCACGCCGTTCATTCCCCCGCACGGCATGCGCCGCATCGCCTTTGTGCCGAAGCCCTCGGGCTTCCGCTTCTATCACACCCATGTGGTTCCCAGGAGCGACCTCGGCCTCGGCACCTACACCGGCCAGGCGGGTCCGGTCTATGTCGAGCCTGCGCATGACCCGGGCGCGTATGACCGCGAGATTTTCCTGGTGCTCAAGGAGTTCGAGCCGTCATTCGGCCGCGGCGGCGAGATGGAAGCGGACATGCTCGTCGGCGCTCCGCTCAAGGCGTTGCAGGAGATCGGACGGAAGGCCGACGCGGAATTCAAAGGTCCCAAGGGCTACGAAGTCGGCTACGCGCTCTTCGGCGTCAACGGCAAGATGCTCGGCCAGGGCGAGCCGATTCGAGTGAAAGAGGGCGAGCGCGTCCTCTTCCATGTGCTCAATGCGAGCGCGACCGAGAACCGCAGCCTCGCTTTGCCCGGTCATCTCTTCCAGGTCGTGGCGCTCGACGGCAATCCGGTTCCGAAGCCCACCGCGGTTCCGGTCCTGTGGCTTGGCACCGCCGAGCGCGTCTCGGCGTTTGTCGAAATGACTCACCCCGGGGTCTGGGTGATGGGCGATCTCGCCGATGACGACCGCCGACACGGGATGGGCATCGTCCTCGAATACGCCGGGGCCAAGGGCAAGCCGCAATGGACCAAGCCGAAGCCCTTCCGCTGGGATTACACGCAATTCGCCCGGGCCGATGCGGCGCCGGCCGCGCCCGACGAGACCATCGAGATAACGGTCATCAAGCGCAATGCCGCGCTTAACGGCTTCAATCAGTGGACCCTCAACGGCGAGGCTTTTTCGATGGCGACGATGAAGCCCGCCTACACGGTGCAGGAGGGGCGCCGCTACCGGCTGAAATTCCGCAACGCCAGCGACGACATCCATCCGCTGCACCTACACCGGCACAGCTTCGAGCTGACGCGCATCGCCGGCAAGCGCACGTCGGGCGTGATCAAGGACGTGGTGATGCTCGGCGGCTTCCAGGAGGTCGAGTTCGATTTCGTCGCCGACAATCCCGGGCCGACGCTCTTCCACTGTCACCAGCAGCTGCACATGGATTTCGGCTTCATGGCGCTGTTCAACTACGCCTAAGCAATCGGATCACGCGCGCCGGAGAGATGGATCGGCTTCGATGCTTGTGACGAGCCGTTTGGCCGGCCCGCCATCGGCGAAATCGACGGGAATCCATTGTCGCTTCATCGCCAGGACAGTCGCCTTTATCGGCGCCTCCGGAACGGTCCGGCTTGCGCTGGCGCCGACAGCGACCGGGATGCCCCTATCGCGCTCCGGGATAGCCCGCACCGCGACGATAATGGAATTGGGTCAGTTCGTTGACGTCCAGCTCTCCGTCCTTGTTCTTGTCGAGCCTGTCGAATTCGGCGGCCATGAAGTCCATGAACTCCTTCCTGGAGACCTTGCCATTCTTGTCCTTGTCCATCAGAAGCAAGAGCTGCTCGGTTGTCAGCTCTCCGGCTGTGAGATTTTGCTCTCTGTCGGTAGCGTTGGCAGTTCCCGACATTCCTCCGGCCGCGCATAGCATCATTGCGAGCAACATGGCCGTCAGTTTCCTGTGCACGATTTCATCTCCCTTGATCCGATATTCCTCGGATGGCGGCATGAACGCTAGCATATTGCCGGGCCACGCGGAATGTGCATCGGCGCGGATAAAAATAAATGGAATGGATGGAAGAATAAAAGAAATCGGCGTTGATGGTCGTAAGCAAGCGGCTTGGCAGCGCCGGGGTCGTCTTGCAGAGCGACCATCCTATATGAGAGCAAGGGGGTCCCGGCGATCTAATGCCGAGTTTGCCGGAGGGTCAGATGTCGAGAAGCGTCGTCGTACTGCTCGTCGCGTTCGCGCCCATGCTCACGGGGCTCGCCGCTTGCGAGACGCCGGAAGAGTTGCGCGCAGCGGACGAGGCGGCCTGCACGAGCTTTGGTTTCAAGGCCGGTACGCCGGACTTTGCCGCCTGCCTTCAACGCGAAAGCCTCTGGCGACGGTATGGGACGACTTTCCCCGGATGGTATGGGCCGGCCTGGTATGGCCCTGGCTGGTATCCGCCGCCTCCGGGAATGATGTGATCCCGGCGGAGGCGTGCAATCGATTCTCCTTCTGACGGCTCCGGCTTGCGCGGCGGCAACGCCTGAGATATGCGGCGAGTCCCGGTGATGAAGTTTGTCCGTCAGCGGCCGTCGCGACTTGGCTTACCCGTCTCGACCATGCCGCTGTCCCACAAGAGATCTTCGATGCCGTCCTGAAACTGTTCGGATAGAATTCCATCCGCTGCTTCGACTCGAAGCAGCTGAGGACGCTGGCATGATCGCTTTTCTCGGAGCACCAGAGTCGATATTTCCTGACGCGATCGCGATCGATGCTGCGGCGGCAGTCGCGCGCTCCCTAGGCCTTGGCGTGAAAGGCATGGCCCGTGCATTTGCACCCGTCGGCGTAAACAAAGGGGCAGTCGATCACGGTCATGGGCGGACCTGCATCGCAAAAGCTGGTGCCGACGCGCAGGTTCGAACTGCGGACCTACTGATTACGAATAAGTGAAAGGCCGTCCGACACCTTGCGACAGAAAGCGTCAAATAGCGACGCGGACCCTTCAATACCACTTGAGAAATGCCCATATATATGGGACTTTCTGACTTGCGCCGACAAGAAAGGACAGCAGCCGTCATCCCGTGAGGTCCGTTAAGGGTCCGGGTCCGCT
>JASHRZ010000429.1 GCA_030037055.1 Alphaproteobacteria bacterium | reverse complement strand
GGCGTTACCCGGCACCGCATTTCCGTGGAGCCCGGACTTTCCTCTCCCCGCGGCAGCGGAGAGCGGCCATCCGGCCGTCTGGCCCTTCAAGATAAGGGGTGCCGGGAGGCAAAAGTCAAACGGCGGCCGCCACCGCGGCGAGGCGGTCGCCGGTTTCCGCGTCAAGCGCTCCGTCGCAGCGCGCCGCGCGAAAATGCAGCTGAAAGGCGCTGATCACCCGGCGCGTCGCTTCGTCGAGCTGGCCGGTCTGCGGCGTCTCGTAGCCGATCGCCGCGAGCAGGCGTTGCGCTTCGGCAATGCTCGCCGGCGCCCGCGCGGCGCCTTCGGGCCACAGCCCGATCCCCGCATGCGCCAGGCGCCGCCAGTCGAAGAATTCGCCGGGATCGGTCTTGCGCTGAGGCGCCACGTCGGAATGGCCGAGCACGTGGCGCGCTGGGATGGGGTGGCGCGAGAGGATGTCGCGGCAGAGGCTCTCGAGCGCCGCCATTTGCGGCTCCGGGAACGGGCGATAGCCGAATTCATGGCCGGGGTTGACCAGCTCGATGCCGATCGACGCGCTGTTGATGTCGCGTCGCCCGGCCCAGTACGCGGCGCCCGCGTGCCAGGCGCGCCGCTCTTCCGCCACCAGGCGCAGCACCGTGCCGTCTTCGTCGATCATGTAATGCGCGCTGACTTTCGCTGCGGGCGAGCAGAGCCGAGCCAGCGCCTCGGCCGCCGTCGGCATGCCGGTGTAATGCAGGATCAACATGTCGATAACGGCGTCCGCCGGCCGCGGCCCATGATTGGGGGAGGGATGGTCGACGAGGCGCATCGGCAAGAGCCTAGGTTCGAAACAGATAATTGGCGACGAGATAGAGCGCGCAGCCGACGCAGGCCCCGACCAGCGTGCCGTTCATGCGGATATATTGCAGGTCGCTGCCGATGGCGAGCTCCAGGCGCCGGGCGACGGTGCGCGCATTCCAGCCGCGCACGACCTCGGCAATGAGCGCGCCGATCTGGCCGCGCCACGGCACCACCGCCAGCGCCGCATGCTCGACCGTGGCGTCGAGCCGCGCCTGCATCTCCCGGTCCTGGGCGAGCGTCTGGCCGAGCGACAGGATCGCGGTGCGGGCGGCCTCGCGCGTGCGCGAGGCGGGCGCGGCGAGATCGTCGAGGAGGATGCGGCGCAGTTCGTCCCAGATGCCGGCGAGCCAGGCTTGCGTCTCCGGGTGCTCGATCAGTCGGTTCTTCGCCGCGTTGAAGCGCCGCTGCCGCTCCGGCGAGGCGGCAAGGCTGGCCGCGAGATCCCCGATGGCGGCGCGAAAACGCTGGCGCGCGGCGCTGTCCGGCGGCCGCAGCTCCGCCAGCACTTCCTCGATCCCCTCGATGAGCGCCATTGCTATGCGCCGGTCGATCGCTTTCGGGATCCACCAGCGGCTGCGTTCCTCGACGACGGCATAGATCCGGTCGGCATTGGCGGCGAGCAGCGCCTGGAGCCCGTCGAGCGCGCGCTCGAACAGCGCGTCATAGTGGCCGCTGGCGGTGAAGAGCGTGATCATCCGGCCGGCCACCGGCGCCAGGTCCAGCTCCTTGAGCTGCTCGCCGAGGGAGCGCGCGGCAAAGTCGCGCACCGCCGGGTCGCCCAGCGAGCGGATGATGTAAGGCAGCGCCGCGGCGATCTGGTCGGCGGCGCGCAGCGCGTTCTCGGGCTCAGCCAGCCAGGCGGCGAAGCGCCGTCCGGGCGCGAGGCCGCGCAGCCGCTCGGCGATGATTTCCGGTGCGAGAAAATTGCGCTCGACGAAATCGCCGAGGCCGTCGCCGATGCGGTCCTTGCTGCGCGGTATGATGGCGGTGTGCGGGATCGGGAGACCGAGCGGATGGCGGAAGAGTGCGGTCACCGCGAACCAATCGGCGAGCCCTCCCACGACCGCCGCCTCCGTCCCGGCGCGCAGCAGCAGCAGCCAGAAGCCCGGCTCCGGCGCGAGCCGCGTGGCGAAGAATGCCGCCGCCGCCAGCACCAGAAGCCCCGTCGCCAGCAGCCGGTTGCGCCGGAGGGCGCGGCGCTGGCGGTCGAGCGCGTCGGTCGGAGGAAAGTGGGAGCCTTCCCGCATGGCGCGATGATAGCGGATCGCTTGAAGCAGCGGGCGGCGGGGCCTATACGCCGGGACATGCAGAACGACGTGCCAAGCGCCGCGGAGGCGTGCCCGCGCTGCGGCAAGTCCGCCGCGCTCTGCGTCTGCGCCGGCATCGCGCCGATCGACAACCGCATCGCCGTGCTTATCCTGCAGCATCCCCAGGAGCAGGACGCGGCGCTCGGGACGGCGCGGCTCACCGCGCTGCATTTGAAGCGCGCCACGCTCAGGATCGGCTTGTCCTGGCCGAACCTCGGAAAGGCGCTGGGCCGCCCGGTCGATCCCAAGCGCTGGGCGGTGCTCTATCTCGGCTCGGCCAGGCCGGCCGTCCTCGCCCAGGGGCGCGAGATCGTCCTCCTCGACCGCAAGGGCGAGGCGCTCGCCGATCAGGCGGCGGCGCTCGCCGAGATCGAAGGCGTGATCGTGCTCGACGGCAGCTGGAGCCAGGTCAAGGCGCTGTGGTGGCGCAATGCCTGGATGCTGAAATGCCGGCGCATCGTCCTGGTGCCGCGCCGGCCCTCGCGCTACGGCAAGCTCAGGCGCGAGCCGCGCCGCGAGGGGCTCTCGACCCTCGAGGCGGTGGCGCTGCTGCTGAGCCGGCTCGAGGGCCGGCGCGAGATCGAGGACGCGCTCATCGCCAGCTTCGACAAGCTGCTCGAGCGCTATCGCGCCCGGCGCCGCGCGCCGCCTCAGCCGCCAAGCGCCGCGAAAAGCGGGCCAAGCTCCTTGCCATAGCTCCGCCAGCGGCCGATCGAGCTTTGGTAGATCGGCTGGCGCACCTCAGCGGCGCTGGCGGTGCGCACCGGCCGCTCGGTAGCGTGGAAGGCGAGGCAGGCCGGGTTCCAGTCGAGGCCGCAAAACGCGATGATCCGCCGCGCCTCGCGCTCGAGATCGACGACGATGTCCTCGTAGCGGATTTCGAGCATCGCGCTCTCGGGCAGCACCGCGCGCCAATGTGCCACCAGCGCCCCATAGGCGCGGTAATAGCGGCCGAGCTCGCCGAGATCGTAGGCGAAGGGCTGTCCGGCGGTGAACAGCGTGGCAAAGCACGACACGCACGTATCGGCGGGATCGCGCCGGACATGGATGATGCGCGCCTCGGGCAGCGCCAGGTGGATGAGCCCGGCAAAGCGGAAATTTGCCGGCAGCTTGTCGGTGATGCGCCGCGCCGTCGGCGCGCGCGGCGCAAGACCGGCGAGATAGCGCGCGCCGAGCCCGCGCAGCCCGTCCCCCAAAAGCGCCGCGACGCCATCGGGGAAATCGGCGACGCTCGCCTTCGCCGCGGCAGGGAACTCGGTCAGCTCGCCGGCGCCGTGGATGTCGGGATGGCTCGCCGCGATCTGCTCGACGAGGCTCGTGCCGGAGCGTGGCATTCCGACGATGAAGACGGGCAGCGTCGAGGGATCGCCGAGACCGGCCTTGGCGCGCATCAGCGCCGGGGTGAAGACCGAGCGGACGCGCTCGAACTGGCCGAGCGTCGCCGCCTCGTCATAGGCGATGCTGCGCCGCTTCAGCGCGTTGGCCTGAAGCAGGTGGCGGAAGGCCTCCGCGTGCTCGCCAAGATCGGCGCGTGCCTTGGCCAGCGCGAAGTACAGCTCGATCTGCTCCTCCGCCGGCAAGCCCTCGGCCCGCTGCGCCAGCATCTCGAGCGCCGGGAGCTGTGGATCGCCTTGGGCGAAACGCTTGAGCTGGGCGAGGTTGAGATGAAAGCTGGCGCGCTCCGGCGCCAGCGCCACGGCCTCTTCGAAGGCGCGCCGCGCCTCGGCGAGGCGGCCCATCTCGCGCAAGGCCGTGCCGAGATTGCTGTGGGCTACGGCGTTGCCGGGCTTGGCCGCCATCGCCGCCTGGTAATGCGCGATCGCCTCGCCATGGCGTTCGAGCGCGTGCAGCGAGTTGGCGAGATTGCCGTGGGCGGCGGCGAAATCCGGCTGCAGCGCCAGCGCCTGCTCATAGCGCGCCACCGCCTCGCCGTGGCGGCCGAGCGATTGCAGGGCATTGCCGAGATCGTTCAGCGCGCCGGCATCGCGCGGCGCGAGGGCGAGCGCCCGCTCGTAATGCGCGACCGCCTCCTCGTCGCGGCCGAGCTTGTGCAGCGCCTTGCCGCGATTGACCAGGAGATCGGCCGAGGCGGCATCGAGCGCGAGCGCCCGCTCGTAATGCGCGTTCGCCGCTTCATGCCGGCCCAGCGCCTGCAGCGCGGCGCCGAGATTGTTGTGCACGGACGCGTCGTCCGGCTTGAGCGCCAGCGCCCGCTCGTGCCAAACGACCGCCTCTTCGGCGCGGCCCAGCGCCTGCAGCGCGCTTCCCTTGGCGCTCATCGCCTCGCCGAAGCCGGGTTCGAGCGAAAGCGCCTGGTCGAGGCACGCCAGCGCCTCGGCGGCGCGTCCCAGCGCCAGCAGGGCGCTGGCGCGACCGTAACGGGCCGGGGCGAGATCGGGCGCGAGCGCGACCGCCCGCTCGAAGGGGGCCAGCGCCTCGGCGTGCTGCCCCATCGCCTGCAGCACGCCGCCGAGGCCGTTATGCGCCGCGGCATCGCCGGGATGCCGATCGATGGCATGGCGCAGCAGGCTCGCGGCCTCGCCGAGGCGGCCCTCCTCGGCGCGGATCATCGCGAGATTGTGGAGCGCGCCCGGATGATGGCGGTCGAGCTGCAGCACGGCCTCATAGAGCTGCTCTGCCTCGGCGAGCCGGCCTTGGCGCTGCAGCATCGCCGCGCTCTCGAAGGCTTGCGCCGGCGACAGCAGCCGCGCGGCGGGATCGGGCGAGCTCACCGGCGCATCAGTCGTTGGCGAGCGCGTCGCGCAGCTCGCGCGCGTCGAAATCGGCGACGATGCCAGTCTCGTTGCGGCTGACATGGAGGTCGAGCCGGGCGAAGGCCAGCAGCGCATCCTCGCTGAGCCCGCCGGTGCCTTCCTCGTCGGCTGCCGCCAGCCGTGCCAGCGACGGGCTCGCCGCCAGCAGCCGGAACAGCGCTGTCACGCGCATATAGAGGTTGAGCGTCACCGGCACGCTGGTTCCCAGCTCCTCGGCGAAGAGATCGAGCACCGCGCGCATGTCGATCGGCGATTCCTCCTCTTCCGCCGCCTCCTCCGCGCTCCAGCCCTGCTCTTCCTCCTCCTCGGGCAGCTCGAGACCGGCCACCCGCTGGAGGTATTCCGAGAAGAGAAAGATGGCGGAGGCCAGGAGATCGGGTTCGACCGGCGGCACGCGCGGCGGCGTCGCGTTGGGAGTGATGTTGTCCATGATCGCGCTCCTCGCCGGTGGCGGGCGTAGCGGCGGGCGCTGCCCGGCATCGACTTTAGTCCGCGCCTGTGAGTTACTGGGGATCTGCTGCGGCGGACGGTGAAGCTCATGAACGGCAAACTCGGCGACAGCGTCAAGGCCCTCGTCTTCGACGTCTTCGGCACCGTCGTGGACTGGCGCGGCAGCATCATCCGCGAGCTCGAGGCTTTCGGCCGCGCCAAGGGCATTGCCGCCGACTGGGCGGGTTTCGCCGATGCCTGGCGCGGCGGCTATCAGCCGGCCATGCAGCGCGTGCGCTCGGGCGAGCTGCCCTGGACGCGAATCGACGACCTCCATCGCATGATCCTCGACCGGCTGCTCGCGGAATATCGCCTGGCCGGCATCGGCGAGGCGGACAGGGACCATCTGAACCGCGCCTGGCACCGCCTCGATCCCTGGCCCGACGCGGTCGCGGGGCTCGCTCGCCTCAAGCGCCGATTCATCATCGGCACGCTCTCTAATGGCAACATGGCGCTGCTGGTCGACATGGCGAAGCATGCGGGCCTGCCCTGGGATGTCGTGCTCTCGGCCGAGCTGGCGCGCCACTACAAGCCCGATCCCGAGGCCTATCGCCTGCCGCCCGATCTCCTGGGCCTGTCGGCATCCGAGGTCATGCTGGTGGCGGCTCATCCGAGCGACCTCGCCGCGGCTTCGCGCGAAGGGCTCAAGACCGGCTATGTGCCGCGGCCGCTGGAACGGGGGCCGGGGAAGCCGCCGGACGACATTTCCGGCAGGCACTTCGACCTGGTCGCGGAGGATTTCATTCAGCTCGCCGAGCGCCTGGGCGCGTGAGCTTGACGGCGGCGTCGCCGCCGAGGATGACTGGCCGGCTCGAGGCGGAGCACGGCATGAGCGAGTCCGGCTGGCAATTCTGGATCGACCGCGGCGGCACTTTCACTGATGTGGTCGCGCGCCGCCCGGACGGCGCGCTGCTCACGCACAAGCTGCTCTCCGACAATCCCGAGCGCTACAAGGATGCGGCGATCCAGGGCATCCGCGACCTGCTCGGGCTCGCCGCCGACGCGCCGATCCCCGGCGCCGCCATCGAAGCGGTGAAGATGGGCACCACGGTCGCCACCAACGCGCTCCTGGAGCGCAAGGGCGAGCGCACGGTCCTGGTGATCACCAAGGGCTTCGGCGATGCGCTGCGGATCGGCTATCAGAACCGGCCGAAGCTGTTCGAGCGCCACATCGTCCTGCCGGAGCAGCTCTACGAGCGCGTCATGGAGGCCGAGGAGCGCGTCACCGCCGAAGGCGAGGTGCTGGCGCCTCTGGACACGGCGCGGCTCGAAGCCGATCTCGCCGGCGCTTACGCCGCCGGCATCCGCTCGGCGGCGATCGTCTTCCTGCATGGCTACCGTTATCCCCGCCACGAGCGCGAGGCCGCCGATCTCGCGCGCGCTCTGGGCTTCACCCAGGTCTCGGCGAGCCACCAGGTGAGCCCGCTGATGAAGCTGGTGAGCCGCGGTGACACCACGGTGGTCGACGCCTATCTCTCGCCGATCCTCAGGCGCTATGTCGATCAGGTGGCGGCCGAGCTCGGCGGCACGCGCCTCTTCTTCATGCAGTCGAATGGCGGCCTCACCGACGCGCGGCGCTTGCAGGGCAAGGACGCGATCCTGTCGGGCCCCGCCGGCGGCATCGTCGGCGCCGTGCGCACCGCGGAGATGGGCGGCTTCGACAAGATCATCGGCTTCGACATGGGCGGCACCTCGACCGACGTGTCGCATTACGCCGGCGAGTACGAGCGCAGCTTCGAGACGGTGGTCGCCGGCGTGCGCATGCGCGCGCCGATGATGCACATCCACACCGTGGCGGCGGGCGGCGGGTCGATCTGCAGCTTCGACGGCGCGCGCTATCGCGTGGGCCCGGAATCGGCGGGCGCCAATCCCGGCCCCGCCTGCTACCGCCGCGGTGGGCCGCTCACCGTCACCGATTGCAACGTCATGCTTGGGAAGCTGCAGCCGCGCTTCTTTCCGCGCGTCTTCGGTCCCGTCGGCGACGCGCCGCTCGACGAAGCCGTGGTCGCGCACAAATTCGCGGCGCTTGCCGAGGAGATCGCGCGCGCCAGCGGCAATCGCCGCACGCCGGTGGAGGTGGCCGAGGGCTTCCTCAGGATCGCCGTCGAGAACATGGCGAACGCGATCAAGCAGATCTCGATCCAGCGCGGCTACGACGTGACGGAATACACGCTCTGCTGCTTCGGCGGCGCCGGCGGCCAGCATGCCTGCCTGGTGGCCGACGCGCTCGGTATGCGGCGCGTCTATGTCCATCCCTTCGCCGGCGTGCTCTCGGCCTACGGCATGGGCCTTGCCGATCTCCGCGGCCTGCGCGAGCAGGCGGTGGAGCGGCCGCTCGCCGACGAGGCGATGCCTGAGCTTGCGGCGCTGCTCGAACGCCTCGCTGCCGAGGGCGCCGCCGAGATGCGCGCGCAAGGCATCGCACCGGCCCATATCAGCGTGCAGCGCAAGGCGCATGTCAAATACGACGGCACCGACACGCCGCTGGCGGTGGCCTACGGCACGCGCGCGGAGATCGCCGCCGGCTTCGCGCTGGCGCACAGGCAGCGCTACGGCTTCGTTATGCCGGAGAAGCCGCTCGTGGTCGAGGCCGTCTCGGTCGAGGTGGTGGGCGCCACCGACGCGGCGACCGACCCGCTCTATGACCGGCCCGAGACGCCGGGCGTGCCGAAGCCGCTCGCCCGCGTGAGCCTGTTCACCGCCGGCGCCGAGCACGAGGCGCCGGTCTTCGACCGCGACGAGTTGCTGCCGGGACAGCTTGTCGCGGGGCCGGCGATCATCCGCGAGGCGACCGCCACCACCATTGTCGAGCCCGGCTGGCGCGCCGTGCTCGACCGGCGGCGCTATCTCGTCTTGGAGCGCGTCGTGCCGCTGCCGAGCCGGGTCGCCATCGGCACCAGCGTCGATCCCGTGATGCTCGAAGTCTTCAACAACCTCTTCATGGCGATCGCCGAGCAGATGGGCGTGGCGCTGCAGAACACCGCCTATTCCGTCAACATCAAGGAGCGGCTCGATTTCTCCTGCGCGCTGTTCGACCGCGCGGGCTCGCTCATTGCCAACGCACCGCACATGCCGGTGCATCTGGGCTCGATGGGCGAGAGCGTGCAGACCGTCATCCGCGCGCGCGGGCGCCGGGCCGACGGCCGCGGCATGCGACCGGGCGATGTCTATGTGCTGAACGCGCCCTATAACGGCGGGACCCACCTTCCCGACGTCACCGTCATCACGCCGGTCTTCGCCGAGGAGGATCGCGACGGCAGCGGCGACGTGCTCTTCTACGTCGCCTCGCGCGGCCATCAGGCGGATATCGGCGGCATCACGCCGGGCTCGATGCCGCCCTCGAGCCGCAGCGTCGAGGAAGAGGGGGTGCTCATCGACAATTTCCTGCTAGTCGATGCCGGACGCTTTCGCGAGCAGGAAATGACGACGCTGCTCTCGTCGGGCCGCTATCCCTCGCGCAACCCCGCGCAGAACATCGCCGATCTCAAGGCGCAGATCGCCGCCTGCGAGAAGGGCGTGCAGGAGCTGCATCGCATGGTGCGGCATTTCGGCCAGGCCGTGGTCGAGGCCTATATGCGCCACGTCCAGGACAATGCCGAGGAGGCGGTGCGCCGCGTGCTGAGCGTGCTCAGCGACGGCGAATTCTCCTATGAGGTGGACGACGGCGCCGTGATCAAGGTGCGCATCGCCATCGACCGCGCGAACCGCCGTGCCGTCATCGATTTCACCGGCACCAGCGCGCAGCTCGCCACCAATTTCAATGCGCCTTCGGCGGTGTGCAAGGCGGCGGTGCTCTACGTCTTCCGCACGCTCGTCGAGGACGAGATCCCGATGAACGGCGGCTGCCTCAAGCCGCTGGAGCTCATCATTCCGCCGGGCTCGATGCTCAACCCACGCTATCCCGCCGCCGTTGTCGCCGGCAACGTCGAGACCTCGCAATGCATCACCGACGCGCTCTACGGCGCCTTGCGGGTGATGGCGGCGGCGCAGGGGACGATGAACAATTTCACCTTTGGCAACGAGCGCTATCAGTATTACGAGACG
>JASHRZ010000428.1 GCA_030037055.1 Alphaproteobacteria bacterium | reverse complement strand
GACCGTGCAGTCGAGATCCGCCGCCGACACCCGCAGCACCCGGTTCATCTGCGAAAGGTCGATGCACACCCCGCCTTCCAGCGCCGCCACATGGCCTTCGAGCGACGTTCCCGTGCCGAAGGCGATCACCGGCACCTTCTCCGCCGCGCAGGCGCGCACGATCTCGGATACTTCCTCAGTCGAACGCGCGAATACCACCGCATCGGGCGCCGCCGGCGCGTGGTAGCTCTCGTCCCGGCCGTGCTGCTCGCGCACCGAAGCGGCGGTCGACAGACGCTCGTCGAAGCGCGCCTTGAGCCGGTCGATCACGGTCTGCTTCGCATGGTTGCAGCGCAGCGCCAGCGCGGTCATTGCAATGCCCTTTGCCCGTGGAACGATCCGGAACACAGGCTAGCGCAATGCGTGCGGCGCGCCAACGTTCGAGTCGACGCGTTCGAGTCCGCCGACGAATTCCTTTCTTGCCACGCCGGCCAGCGGCTCGAGCGATTCATGCGCAGGACGCGCTTCGCGCGACAGATTTACACTCGTCACAGCGGTCCCCGGGCAAATTCATTGCGAATAGCGCCTCGACTATTTCGAACGATTGAGACGACCTCTGAACGGCATTAAGTATTTGTTGTTGAGGTACTGTCAGGCTTGACGCCGATTCCGGAGAAGCCATGGCATTCGCGGCCGTCACCCTCGACGACAAATACGCACTCGACGCCGGGCGCATCTACCTCACCGGCATACAGGCGCTCGTGCGCTTGCCGATGATGCAGCGCCGGCGCGACCTCGCCGCCGGGCTCAACACCGCTGGCTTCATCTCGGGCTATCGCGGCTCGCCGCTCGGTGGCCTCGATCGAAATCTCTGGCACGCCCAGCGCTTCCTTGCCGAGAACCACATCCGCTTCCAGCCCGGCATCAACGAGGACCTCGCCGCCACCGCGGTCTGGGGGAGCCAGCAGACCAACCTCTTCCCTGGCGGCAAATATGACGGCGTCTTTGCGCTCTGGTACGGCAAAGGGCCCGGCGTCGACCGCACCGGGGATGTGCTGAAGCATGCCAACGCGACCGGCACGGCGCGCCATGGCGGGGTGCTGGTCGTGGCCGGCGACGATCACGCGGCGAAATCCTCGACCTTGCCGCACCAGTCCGAATACGCCTTCATCGACGCCTCGATTCCCGTGCTCAACCCGGCGGGAGTGCAGGACATCCTCGACCTCGGGCTTTACGGCTGGGCGATGTCGCGCTTCAGCGGCTGCTGGGTGGGTTTCAAGGCGATCGCCGAGACCATGGACAGCTCCGCCTCGGTCCATGTCGATCCCCGGCGCCTCGCCATCGCGCGGCCCGAGGATTTCGCCCTGCCGCCCGGCGGCCTCAACATTCGGTGGCCCGATTACAACGCGCTCGAGATCGAGCGCCGGCTGCGCCATTGGAAGCTTCCGGCGGTGCAGGCTTTCGCCCGCGCCAACCGCCTCGACCGGGTGGTGATCGACGGCCCCGGCGCGCGGCTCGGCATTCTCGCCACCGGTAAATCCTACCTCGACCTGCGCCAGGCGCTGGCCGATCTCGGCATCGATGACGCCATGGCCGCGGCGATCGGTCTCAGGCTCTACAAGGTGGCGCTGACCTGGCCGCTCGAGCCCGAAGGGGTCCGCCGGTTCGCCGCGGGCCTTGAGGAGATCCTGGTCGTCGAGGAGAAGCGCCCGGTGGTCGAGCGTCAGCTCAAGGACATTCTCTACGACATGAGCGCGCGCCCGCGAATCGTCGGCAAAGAGGATGAGCGCGGCGCCTCGCTCCTGCCCTCCACGGGCGAGCTCGATTCCATGCAGGTGGCGCGCGCCGTCGCCGCGCGTATCCAGCGCTTCCACGCATCGCCGCGCATCGCCGACCGCATCGCCTACCTCGCCGCCAAGGAGCGCCAGCTCAAGGGCGCCAAGCCGGCGATCGAGCGCATTCCCTATTTCTGCTCGGGCTGCCCGCACAACACCTCGACGCATGTGCCCGAAGGCAGCCGCGCCACCGCCGGCATCGGCTGTCACTACATGGCGGTCTGGATGGACCGTGACACCGCCACCGTCACGCAAATGGGGGGCGAGGGCGCTCCCTGGATCGGCCAGGCGCCCTTCACCGAGACGCCGCACATCTTCGCCAATCTCGGCGACGGCACCTATTACCATTCGGGCATCCTCGCCATCCGCGCGGCGGTCGCGGCGGGGGTCAGCATCACCTACAAGATTCTTTACAATGATGCCGTCGCCATGACCGGCGGCCAGGCGATCGAGGGCCGGCTCACCGTGCCGCAGATCACGCGGCAGGTCGCGGCCGAAGGCGTGAAGCGCATCACCATCGTCACCGACGAGCCCGACAAATACCCGAGCGATGCCGGCTTCGCGCCCGGCGTCGATGTCTTCCACCGCGAGAAGCTCGATGAAGTGCAGCGCTTCCTGCGCGAAACGCCGGGCGTCAGCGTGCTGATCTACGATCAGACCTGCGCGGCGGAGAAGCGGCGCCGCCGCAAGCGCGGCGAGTTCCCGAACCCGGCGAAGCGCGTCTTCATCAACGAGCTGGTTTGCGAAGGCTGCGGCGACTGCTCGCGCGCCTCCAACTGCCTTTCCGTCGTGCCGGTCGAGACCGAGTTCGGCCGCAAGCGCGCCATCGATCAGTCGAGCTGCAACAAGGACTTCTCCTGCATCGAAGGCTTCTGCCCGAGCTTCGTCACCGTCCATGGCGGCGCGCTGCGCAAGCATCACGCGCCCCGGGATCGCGAGGAAATCCCGTCCTTGCCCGAACCGGCCCCGCCGGCCCTCGACGAGCCCTATGACATCCTCGTCGCCGGGGTCGGCGGCACCGGCGTCGTCACCATCGGCGCGTTGCTGGGCATGGCGGCGCATATCGAGGGGAAGGGCTGCTCGGTGCTCGACATGACCGGGCTGGCGCAGAAGGGCGGCGCGGTGCTCAGTCATATCCGCATCGGCCGCGCGCCCGAGGACATCCATTCCGCGCGCATCGCGACCGGCAGCGCGCGGCTTCTCCTGGGCTGCGACATCGTCGTCGCCGCCTCGCCCGACGGCCTCTCGCGGCTGCGCGAAGGCGCCAGCCATGCCGTGATCAATCAGCACGAGACGATTACCGGCGCATTCACCCGCGAGCCCGATCTCGCCTTCCCGGGCCACGCGCTCGCCCGCGACATCGCCGCGGCGGTCGGCAGCGACAGGGTCGATTTCATCGACGCGACCAGGCTTGCCACGGCGCTGCTCGGCGACAGCATCGCCACCAACCTGTTCCTCACCGGCTATGCCTATCAGCGGAGCCTCATCCCCGTCTCCGCCGCGGC
>JASHRZ010000036.1 GCA_030037055.1 Alphaproteobacteria bacterium | reverse complement strand
GGCACCGGACGGGCGACGCTGCCGGCGCCGGCGGCCCCAATATCGGCCGCGAGGAGGACGGCGAGCACGCCCGGCGCCGCGGCCGCCGCCGCCCTATCGATGCGGCGGATGCGGGCGAAGGCGTGCGGCGAGCGCACGAACCAAGCGGCGGCCTCGCACGGTTCCGGCGCGTCCGCGGCGAAGCGCCCTCGCCCGCGCAGCAGCGTCTCGTCCTCGATGCGTCCGCGCCACGTCGCCGCCATGCCGCCCGGATCGAGATTCCACGCCATCGAAGCCTCCCTCGCACGCCCCCTCTCGCGGCGGCTCGTTGTCGGCGGTCGCGCCCGGCACATGCAGGGCTTGATCAGGCGATAAGGATGATCGGCGCGCGCCCCCATCCCGTCCAGCAAAAAGCGCCGGCCGCCAGCGGCTTCGGGCGATAGGACCTCAGGCCGCCGCGGCCGCTTGCGTTCACCCCCAATTTTATCAGATGATAAGAAAAGAGGAGACGAGGCGAATGCGGCTCGGCTATTTCACCATGCCGCTCCACCCGCCGGAGCGCAACTATACCCAGACGCTGCGGGAGGACCGCGAGGCGGTCATTTTGGCCGACCGGCTCGGCTATGCCGAGGCCTTCATCGGCGAGCACGCGACCGACCGGGCCGAGGCCATCACCTCCTGCCTGATCTTCATCGCGACCCTGATCGGCGAGACCCGGCGCATCAAGCTCGGCAGCGGCACGGTCAACCTCCCCAACTGCCATCCCGCGGCGGTGGCGGCGCAGGTGGCGATGCTCGACCATCTGCTCGAGGGCCGCTTTCTCTTCGGCATCAGCCCCGGAGGCTTGCGCTCGGACGCCGAGGCGTTCGGCAATATCGACAACGACCGCACCGCCATGTTCGTCGAGGCGATCGACATGGTGCTGAAGCTATGGTCCTCCGATCCACCCTACAATCTCGAGGGCAAGTTCTGGAAGATCAGCACCGAGCGCACGCTCGACCGGCCGATCGGCCAGGGCGTGATGATCAAGCCCTATCAGCAGCCGCACCCGCCGATCATCGTCACCGCGGTGGCGCCCTTCTCCAAGGGCGTCCTCGCCGCGGCCAAGCGCGGCTGGACGCCGATCTCGGCGAACTTCCTGCAGCCGCCCTGGGTCGCGTCGCACTGGCCGATGTACGAGCAGGGCTGCAAGAACGCCGGCCGCCCGGCGCGACGCGGCGACTGGCGCATCGCCAAGAGCGTGTTCGTCGCCGACGACGAGGCGCTGGCGCGCCGCTACGCGAAGGAGGAGGGCAGCCCCTACCGCTTTTATTACCGCAACCTCATGACGAAGCTCATCGGCAACGGCCGGTCGGAGCTCTTCAAGCATGACCGGACGATGCCGGACAGCGCCGTCACGCTCGATTATGTCGTGGATTCGCTGGTCATCTGCGGTACCGTCAACAGCGTCGTCGACCAGCTCCTGGCGTTCCGCGAGACGGTCGGCGATTTCGGCACCTTGCTCTATGCCGGACATGATTGGGTCGACCCCGCGCTTGGCAAGCGCTCGATGGAGCTGATGGCAAGCGAGGTGATGCCTCGCATTAACGAGGCATTGAAGTCGGCGGCGGCCGATTAGGCGCCGCCCGAGGAGCGGCGATGGCGCAGGCGGAGAGCGGGATAGTCGGCGGCCGGACGGCGCGCTCCGCCGAACCGCGGCGACCGGGCACGCCGCCGCAGGAGGCCGTGCCATAGCCGCAAGCCTCCATCATCCGGCGCGCAAGCCCGCCCCGCCCCGCGTCGCCCCCAGACCCAGACCCGCCAGAGCGCCGAAGCGGCTGCCCGCGGCCGATCGCGAGCAGCAGATTCTTGCCGAGGCCATCCACTTCTTCGCCGAGGTCGGCTTCGCCGGCCGGACCCGCGAACTGGCGCAGCGCGTCGGCATTACTCAGCCGCTGCTCTACCGCTATTTTCCGACCAAGCAGGATTTGATCGAGCGCGTCTTCAAGGAAGTGTTCCTGAAGCGGCTGGACCCGAGCTGGTCGGCGCTCATCGCCGACCGCTCGCGCCCGCTCGAGGCGCGGCTGCTCGACTTCTATCGGCGCTATGCGCGCGCGACCTATACCTATGAATGGATCCGCATCTACATGTTCTCGGCGCTGATGGGCAACGACATCAACCGGCGCTACATCCGCATCGTTGAGAAGAAGATCCTGAAGCCGATCTGCGCCGAGATCCGCCATCATTGCCGCCTGAAGCTCGCGCCGGACGTGCCGATCAGCGAGGCCGAGCTCGAGCATGTCTGGGTGATGCATGGCGGCCTCTTCTACTACGCCGTGCGCAAATACGTCTATCACAGCCGGGTAGCGACGAATTTCGACGCCGTCGTGCGCCGCGCGGTGGCGGCGACGCTCGCTGGCATCTCGGCGCTCGGCGCGCCCTGAGCGGGAACGGGAGGAGAGATGAAGACCGGCATCATCGGCGTCGGAATCATGGGCTCGGCCATTGCCCGCAACCTCATCGCCGCGGGGCTGCCGATGATCGGCTTCGACATCGCGCCTCAACGCCGGAGCGAGCTTGCCGCCATGGGCGGCGAGGCGGCGCCTTCGGCCGCCGCGGTGGCGGCGGGCGCGGAGATCATCCTCACCAGCCTGCCGAGCATCGTTGCGTTCGACGAGACGGCGGCGGCGATCCGCGCCAACGGCGCCAAAGGCACGGTCGTCGCCGAGCTCAGCACGCTGCCGATCGAGGTCAAGGAGCGCCATCGCACCGCCCTCGCCGAGGCCGGGATCACGCTGCTCGACTGCCCCTTGAGCGGCACCGGGGCGCAGGCCGTGACCCGCGACCTCGTCGTCTATGCGTCGGGCGAGCGCGCGGCATTCGAGCGCTGCGCCAAGGTCTTCGCCGGCTTCGCGCGGCTCAGCCATTACCTCGGCGCCTTCGGCAACGGCAGCCGGATGAAGTTCGTCGCCAACCTGCTCGTCGCCATCCACAACGTCGCCACCGCCGAAGCGATGGTGCTCGGCATCAAGGCGGGGCTCGCGCCCGAGGACATCGTCAAGGTGATCGCCAGCGGCGCCGGCGCCTCTCGCGTGTTCGAGCTGCGCGCGCCGCTGATGGCCAGGGGCGAGTACCGGCCGCCCTCGATGAAGATCGACATCTGGCAAAAGGACATGGCGGTGATCGGCGATTTCGCCAGGAGTCTCGGCGTCGCCCTGCCGCTGTTCACCGCCACCGTGCCGATCTACAACGGCGCCGTCGGGATGGGTCTCGGCAACGACGACACCGCCGCCGTCTGCGCCGTGCTCGAAGCGATGGCGGGGGTCGAACGCAAACCCTGAGCCTCCACGGCAGAGCAGCGCCATTTCCTATGACGTCCTCCGTGCTCCGTGGCTTGTGCAAATCCCGATTTGCTGGACGCGGTCACCAAGAGCCCGCTCCGCCACGCACTTTCGTGCCGCTTCGCGGCTCGATCCCCTCAAGGGGGGAAAGGGGCATCGGACCGCGGATGTTCCCGCTGAACGAAACACGCTCTGGTCTTTGCCATCGACCGCGCGGCGGTGAAATGGTCGCGCCGAGCCGCCTCGCCTCGCCGCGCCGTTCCTCCTATGATGGCCTCGCAGGGAGGAACCAATGAAAGCCTTCGATCTCTCGGGCAAGGTTGCGATCGTCACCGGCGGCAATGGCGGCATCGGGCTCGGCATGGCGCAAGCGCTGGTCGAAGCCGGATGCGCCGTCCATATCTGGGGCCGCAACGCCGAGAAGAACGCGCGGGCGCTCGCCGCGCTGCGCGCCAAGGGCCGCGCCGAGGCGGCGCTCTGCGATGTCAGCGATGCCAAATCCGTCGAGACGGCGATGGGCAAGGCGCTCGACGCCTTCGGTCGCGTCGACGGCTGCTTCGCCAATGCCGGCGTCGGCGGCGGCGGACGGCGTTCCTTCCTGGAGCGCCCGCTCGAGGAATGGCGCAAACTTCTCGCCACCAATCTCGACGGCGCCGTTCTTACGCTCCAGGCGGCGGCGCGCCACATGGTCGAGCGCGCGGGGCGCGGCGACGCCTTCGGCCGCCTCGTCGTCACCTCCAGCCTGGCCTCGGTCTTCGGCACGGCGCGCAACGAGCATTACGCCGCGAGCAAGGCGGCGCTCAACGCGCTCACCCGCGCGCTCGCCGTCGAGCTGGCGCGCTACGGCATCACCGCCAACGCCATCCTGCCCGGCTGGATCAAGAGCGAGATGACCGAACGCGTAATGAGCGACGACAAGTTCGTCGGCGCGGTGATGCCGCGCATCCCCATGCGGCGCTTCGGCGTGCCCGAGGATTTCGGCGGCATCGCCGTCTATCTCATGAGCGGCGCCTCCTCCTATCACACCGGCGACCTCTTCATGATCGACGGCGGCTACGCGCTCTTTTAGAGGGACGGCGATGGCGACGCCGGCGAGCGCCTGGCCGGATGACCCCGCCGCGATGCGCGCGGCGGCGCTCGCCTTCGATTTGAAGCGGCTGGAGCCGCGCTTCCTCGACGATCCCTACCCGCTCTACCGCGCGCTGCGCGAGAACGACCCCGTCCACCCTATGCCGGACGGCTCCTACTTCCTATCGCGCTACGATGATTGCGTCGCGGTCTATCGCGACGCCGAGATCTGGAGCTCGGACAAGAGGGTCGATTTTCGCCCGAATTTCGGCGAGAGCCTGCTTTACGAGCACCACACGACGAGCCTCGTCTTCAACGATCCGCCCTACCACACGCGCGTGCGCCGGCTGCTGGCGCCCGCCTTCACGCCGCGCGCGCTCAAGGCGCTGCAATCGCGGGTGGAGGCGCTGGTCGACCGGCTGCTCGACGCGATCACGGCGCACGGGCGCTGCGACCTCATCGACGATTTCGCCTCGGCCATCCCGGTCCAGCTCATCGGCGACATGCTCGGCGTGCCTCAGAACGAGCGCGGGCCGCTGCGCGGCTGGTCGCTCGCCATTCTCGGCGCGCTGGAGCCGGTGCTGTCGCCCGAGCAGCGCGCGCGCGGCATCGCCGCCGTGGCCGAATTCAAGGCCTATCTCGCCGATCTCGTCGCCCGGCGCCGCAGGGAGGGCAGCGACGACGAGAGCGAGATCCTGTCGATCCTGATCAAGGCCAGCGAGTTCAGCGGCGGCGACGGCGCGGAGGAGCGGCTGAGCAAGCTCGAGCTGCTGCACAACTGCATCTTTCTCCTGAATGCCGGGCACGAGACGACGACCAACCTCATCGGCAACGGCATCGACCTGCTGCTGCGCCACCCCGAGGCCCTCGAGGAGCTCAGGCGCGAACCCGCGCTTATCGACACGGCGGTCGAGGAGTTCCTGCGCCTGGAAAGCTCGAACCAGCTCGGCAACCGGCGCGCCACGCGCGACACCGTGCTCGGCGGCGTCGCGCTGCCCTCCGGCAGCTACGTCCATATCGGCATCGGCGCGGCCAATCGCGATCCCGCGCAGTTCGCCGATCCCGAGCGGCTCGATCTCCGCCGTCAGCCGAACCGCCATTTGGCCTTCGGCACCGGCATCCATGCCTGTGCGGGCATGTCGCTGGCGCGCATGGAGGGGGTGGTGGCGATCGGCAGATTCGTTCAGCGCTTTGCCGCGATCGAGCGCGACGGCGCGCCCGTCCGCGGCGGCCGCGCCCGCTTCCGCGGCTTCCTGCGCTATCCCTTGCGGGTGGGTTAGCGGAGCGTTCCGCTGAGCCGGAACCGCCGGCGGATCGATGTCCCTCTCCGCGTGCAAGCTGCTGTCGCATTCACACCTCTCATGGCCTGCCCTTGAGGCAGGGCGATCGCATATGAGTTTCACCACGGAAGGCACGGAGGACACGGAGAAGACTATATTGGCGCGCACAGCGCGCCATTCTCAGCCACTGCGCGATCTCGTCGATCCGCTTCGCGGCTCAACCTTCGTGGTCAATCTTTTCCACCGCCAGCGCGGCGGCGTATGCGACTGCCCTGCCCCTCGAGGCGGGAGGGGCAGCGCAGGCGGCGCGGGATTTATGAATCCGATGGGCAAACGCGGGCGGAGATGGCTCGGTTCGCTGCGTCCACCAGATCGGAATCTGCGCTAGCCCAGCGTCTCCTCGACGAGCCGCCACAGACGCTCCGGCGCTTCGACATGCGGGTTGTGGCCGAGGCCGGCGAGCACCGTCGCCTGCGGATCGAAGCGACGCATCTGCTCCGGCGTCACCAGTGGGTCGCGCTCGCCCGCGGCGAGACGGAGCGGCGCGCGAATCGCAGCGATCACGCCTTC
>JASHRZ010000427.1 GCA_030037055.1 Alphaproteobacteria bacterium | reverse complement strand
TATCTCATCCCCAAGCCCTTCGATCCCCGCCTCATCCTGCAGCTGGCGCCGGCGGTGGCCAAAGCGGCGATGGACTCCGGCGTGGCGACCCGGCCGATCGCGGATTTCGCCGCCTACCGCCAGCGGCTCACCCAGTTCGTCTTCCGCTCCGGGCTTGCCATGAAGCCGCTCTTCGACCGGGCGCGCACCGATCCGCGACGCGTCGCCTTCGCCGAAGGCGAGGACGAGCGCGTGCTGCGCGCGGCGCAGCAGGTGCTCGATGACGGGCTCGCCAGGCCCATCATCATCGGCCGGCGCGAGGTGGTCGCACGCCGCATCGAGCGGCTCAATCTGCGTCTCAACCTCGACGACAACGTCGTCCTCGTCGATCCCCAGGCCGATCCGCGCTATCACGACTACTGGACGCTCTATCACCGCCTGATGGAGCGCAAAGGCGTCTCGCCCGATTTCGCCCGCGCCTTGGTGCGCACGCGCAGCTCGGTGATTGCGGCGCTGATGGTGCGGCGCGGCGAGGCCGATGCAATGCTGTGCGGCGCGATTGGGCAGTACCACCGCCATCTCAAGCATCTCGTCGACATTCTCGGCCTCGCGCCGGGGGTGAGCGCGCCGGCGGCGCTGAGCGCGCTCATCCTGCCCAAGGGCACCTTTTTCCTTTGCGACACCTTCGTCGTCGACGATCCCGCCGCCGAGCAGATCGCAGCGACGACGCTGCGCGCCGCCGACGCGATGCGGCATTTCGGCATCGAGCCCAAGGTGGCGCTGCTGTCGCATTCCAATTTCGGCAGCGCCGACGCGCCGTCGGCGCGCAAGATGCGCCAGGTCCTCGCGCTGCTGCGCGCGCGCGCGCCGGACCTCGTGGTGGAGGGCGAGATGCATGCCGATGCGGCGCTGTCCGAGGAGATCCGCCAGCGCACCTTCCCGAACTCGCTGCTCAAGGGCACGGCCAATCTGCTGGTGATGCCGAACCTCGACGCCGCCAACATCGCCCTCAACGCGCTGACGGTGCTGGCCGATGGTCAGCCGATCGGGCCGATCCTGCTCGGCCTCAGCGCCGCGGCGCACATCGTTTCCACCTCGGTGACGGTACGCGGGCTCGTCAACATGACCGCGGTCGCGGTCTGCCATGCGCAGGTCTCGCCGCCCCCCACGGGCTGAGCCAGCCGCGCCGCCCCTCGTCTCGGCCGGTCTTTGCCGTCTCGCGACGGCGGCGCGGTTCAGCCGCGGTGATGGTGATGATGACCGGCGAGCAGCTCGTCGGCAATCTTCTTCTGCTCGTCCGACAGGCTGTCATAGAGCGGCTTGAAGGCGGCGAGGAAGCGATGCTCGTGCTGCGTATGCAGCTCGCCCAGCTTCACCCGCGTCTCCAGGCGCTGGACCGCCGTCTTCGGCTTGTCGCGGTCGGCGCGGAACTGTTCGTGCAGCTGCGCCATCTCCTTGACATTCTCGCGCATGGCCTCGGCCACCCGCGCGAAGGCCGACGCCTGCGCATCGGTGATCTTGAGCTCGGCCTTGAGGAAGGCGATCCGGCCCTCGATATGCCGGCCGGGATCGAAATGGTGCTCCGGCCGCGCCTGGCCCTGGGCTGGAGCGGTTGTGGCCTGGGCATCCGCCTTGGGCGCGGTGAACGCGGCC
Source organism: Alphaproteobacteria bacterium (assembly GCA_030037055.1). Classification (GTDB taxonomy): domain Bacteria; phylum Pseudomonadota; class Alphaproteobacteria; order ATCC43930; family CGMCC-115725; genus DAHUYF01. The sequence continues at coordinate 12,217 of JASHRZ010000427.1, read as the reverse complement.
AATCCACCGGCGCCGGCCAGGGCGGCGGCAAGGGCAAGAGCCGGAAGGGCGGCTTTGCGAATGAACATCGGGACGTGCTCCTGTTACAGGCTGCGGTGACTTTGTCGCCTGGTTCTAGGGCGGAGGCCGGCCGACCATCCCCGTTGGACCATGCCTTGCCAGGACACCCCTCGCGGGTAGACTGCCGGCGGAGGCATTATGGCGACCAACCGCTACCCATCGCTCGATTTCGACCTCGGCACCGATATCGACCAGCTGCGCGACACGGTGCGCGCCTTTGCCGATGACGAGATCGCCCCGCTCGCCGCCGAGATAGACCGCACCGACAAGTTCCCGCGCGCGCTCTGGCCGAAGATGGGAGCGCTCGGGCTGCTCGGCATCACCGTCGAGGAGGATTATGGCGGCACCGACATGGGCTATCTCGCCCATGTCGTCGCCATGGAGGAGGTAAGCCGCGGCTCGGCCGCGATCGGGCTCTCCTACGGCGCTCATTCCAATCTCTGCGTCAACCAGATCCGCCGCAATGCCAGCGTGCAGCAAAAGCGGCGATATCTGCCGAAGCTGATCTCGGGCGAGCATGTCGGCGGCCTCGCCATGAGCGAGCCGGGCGCCGGCTCCGATGTGGTGAGCATGCGCACCCGCGCGGAGAAGAAGGGCGACCGCTTCCTCCTCAACGGAAGCAAGATGTGGATCACCAACGGCCCCGAGGCCGATACCCTGGTGGTCTATGCCAAGACCGAGCCCGCCGCTGGCCCGCGCGGCATCACCGCTTTCCTGGTCGAGAAAGGCATGAAAGGCTTCCGCCCGGCGCAGAAGCTCGACAAGCTCGGCATGCGCGGCTCGCCCACCTCCGAACTCGTCTTCGAAGAGTGCGAGGTGCCGGAGGAGAACGTCCTGGGCAAATTGAACGACGGCGTGCGGGTGCTGATGAGCGGCCTCGATTACGAGCGCGCCATCCTTGCCGCGGGGCCGCTCGGCATCATGCAAGCCTGCCTCGAGGTAGTCATTCCCTACGTCCATGAGCGCAAGCAGTTCGGCCAGCCGATCGGCGAATTCCAGCTGATGCAGGGCAAGCTCGCCGACATGTACACGACGATGAATGCCTGCAGGGCCTATGTCTACGCCGTGGCGCGCGCCTGCGACCGCGGCCAGACGACGCGCAAGGACGCCGCGGGCGCCATCCTCTACGCCTCGGAAAAGGCGACCTGGATGGCGCTCGAGGCGATCCAGGCGCTGGGCGGCAACGGCTACATCAACGAGTTCCCGACCGGGCGGCTGCTGCGCGACGCCAAGCTCTACGAGATCGGCGCCGGCACTTCGGAGATCCGCCGCATGCTCATCGGCCGCGAGCTGTTCGCCGAGACGGCGTGATCTCTAGTCGAGCGCCGGCGCCGCGCGCTCGACGATGCCGCTGAGATCGATGCCGACGGGCAGCGTGCCGAAAGCGCCGCCGCGCTCGCGCTCGAGCCGGCTGGCGCAGAAGGCGTCGGCGACCGCCGGCGGCGCGAAGCGCACGAGCAGCGCGCCCTGCAGCGCCAGCACCAGTTGCTCGGAGAGGCGCCGCGCCTGGGCCTCCTCGGGCCGCGCGGCGAGCGTCGCCTCGAGTGCCGCGATGAAGCGGTCTAGCCGCACATCGCCGCCGCGCGCCGGTGCCAGCTCGGCCTGCAGCGCGTCCCTCGCCTCGGGCGTGCGCGTCAGCGCGCGCAGCACGTCGAGGCACATGACATTGCCCGAGCCTTCCCAGATCGAGTTCACCGGCATCTCGCGATAGATCCGCGGCATCAGGCTGTCCTCGACATAGCCGTTGCCGCCCAGCACCTCCATCGCCTCGCCGGCGAAGGCGATGGAGCGCTTGCACACCCAGTATTTCGCCGCCGGCGTCACCAGCCGGCGGAATGCGGTCTCGGCGGGGTCGTCCTGGCGGTCGAAGGCGCGCGCCATGCGCAGCCCCAGCGCGGTCGCCGCCTCGCATTCGAGCGCGAGGTCGGCGAGCACATTGGCCATCAAGGGCTGGTCGACGAGGTGGCGCTGGAAGGCGGTGCGGTGGCGCGCGTGATGCGCCGCCTGGGCGAGCGCCTGGCGCATCAGCCCGGCGCCCGCCACGGCGCAATCGAGCCGCGTATAGGTCGCCATCTCGATCATGATCGGAATGCCGCGGCCTTCCTCGCCAACGAGGAAGGCGAGCGCGCCCTGGAACTCGACCTCGCTCGAGGCATTCGAGCGGTTGCCGAGCTTGTCCTTGAGACGCTGCAGATTGAGCGCGTTGACCTGTCCCTCGGGCGTCCAGCGCGGCAGAAAAAAGCAGGAGATGCCTTTGGGCGCCTGCGCCAGCACCAGGAAGGCGTCGCACATCGGCGCCGACAGGAACCATTTATGGCCGGTGAGGCGGTAGGCCTTGCCCGGCCCACCGCCCCTGATCGGCTCGGCGCGCGTGCTGTTGGTGCGCAGATCGGATCCGCCCTGCTTCTCGGTCATGCCCATGCCCATGAGCGCGCCGCTCTTCTCGCCCGCGGGACGGAAACGCGGATCGTAACGGCGCGAGAACAGGCGCGGCAGCCATTCCTGCGCCAGCTCACTCTGGCGGCGGAGCGCCGGCACTACGCCGTAGGTCATGGTGAGCGGGCATTGGACGCCGGCCTCGATCTGACATTGCATATAGACCTGCGCCGCGCGGGCGACATGCGCGCCGGGCCGCGGCTCGGCCCAGGGCGCGGTATGGATGCCTTCGGCGACGGCGAGCGTCATCAGCGAATGCCAGGCCGGATGGAACTCGATGGTGTCGCGGCGCCTTCCGTAGCGGTCGAAGCTCTGCAGCACCGGCGGATTGCGATTGGCCTGACCCCCCCAATCGATCGTCTCGGCGCGGCCGAGGGCTTGGCCGAATCCGGCAAGCCGCTCCAGCGCCCAGCCTGCGCCCTCGCGCTGCACCGCCTCCTGCAGCGCGCGATCACCGGTGAAGACGTTGTAGTCGACGAGCGGCGGGGGCTGATTGAAGACTTCGTGGGTGGCGAATGCCGCAGTATTCGCTGTGCCGTCGCTCATGGTCGGTCTCCTCGCTGCGGCATTCTACCCGCAGATCGGGCGCCGAGGGAAATGCGTTGACCGCTGCAGCCTGGTTCCGTGCTAGCTTCGCGCGCATGATCCTGACGCAAGAACAGGCGATCATCCGCGACATGGCGCGGAACTTCGCCAATGAGCGCTTGAAGCCATTCGCCGCCGAATGGGACCGCGCGGCGCGTTTTCCGGCCGAGGCGATCGGCGAGATGGGGCGGCTCGGATTGCTCGGCATGCTCGTGCCCGAGGCCTATGGCGGCGCCGCCGCCGACCACGTCGCCTATGCGCTCGCGCTGGAGGAGATCGCCGCCGGCGACGGCGCCTGCTCAACCATCATGAGCGTGCAGAACTCCACCGGCTGCATGCCGCTGCTCAAATTCGGCACGGCGGAGCAGAAGGAGCGCTTCCTGAAGCCGCTCGCGCGCGGCGAGATGCTCTGTGCCTTCTGCCTGACCGAGCCCGAGGCCGGCTCCGATGCGGCGGCAATCCGCACGCGCGCGCGGCGCGAGGGCAACAAATACGTCCTCACCGGCACCAAGCAGTTCATCACCTCGGGCGCGATCGCCAAGCTGGCGCTGGTCTTCGCCGTCACCGACCCAGGCACCGGCAAGAAGGGCATCAGCGCCTTCATCGTGCCGACGGACAAGCCGGGCTGGCGCGTCGCCAAGATCGAGCGCAAGCTCGGCCAGCGCGCCTCGGACACGGCGCAGATCGTCTTCGAGGAGATCGAGCTGACGCCGGACCTGCTGCTCGGGCAGGAGGGCGAGGGCTACAAGATCGCGCTCGCCAATCTCGAGGGCGGGCGCATCGGCATCGCGGCGCAGGCGATCGGCATGGCGCGGGCCGCCTTCGAGGCGGCGACGGCCTATGCCAAGGAGCGCCGGAGCTTCGGCACCGCCATCGCCAACCACCAGGCGGTCGCCTTCCGGCTCGCCGACATGGCGACGCGAATCGAGGCGGCGCGCCAGCTCATGCTCCACGCCGCGCTGTTGCGCGACGCGGGCCTGCCCTGCATCAAGGAAGCCTCGATGGCCAAGCTCTTCGCTTCCGAGATGGCCGAGCGCGTCTGCTCGGATGCCATCCAGATCCATGGCGGCTACGGCTATCTCCAGGATTTTCCGGTCGAGCGCATCTGGCGCGACGTGCGCGTCTGCCAGATCTACGAAGGCACCAGCGACATCCAGCGCCTGGTGATCAGCCGGCAGGTGCTGGGAGGTTAGGCGATCAGCGCGCGCACACCACGCCGGTGAATTTCTGGATCATATCGCTGGCCTCGCCCGCAACCGGACCATCGGACCACGGGTCGGCAAGCTTCTAGGCAATGGAGTGGCTGCCGAGGAGCAGCCGAAGGACACTGACCTTCAGCGCGAATTCACGTTCTGGGGGATGTCGCCCGACGCTTTCGCCGCCCTCAAGGCATCGAGCTTGTAGGTGACGACGCCGATCACCTGTCCCGCCGCATTGACCACCGGGCCTCCGGAATTGCCGTGTATCGGGGCCGAGATTAGCAGGTGGGGCGCATCGTCATGGATGCCGGCCAAGGCGCTGACCGAGCCGCGCGTCAGATTGCCGGAGGTCGAGAGAATGCCGATAAGGAGATAGCCGAAGACCATGAGGTCCTCGCCCAATTGTGGCTTCGCCGCGTTCGACAGCACGGCTGTCGTTGCGCCCGACAGGGGAAAGCTCACCACCGCCAGATCGTTCTTGCTGTCGACCGCGATCGGCCTCCCAGTCACTAGTACTTCTGCACAGAAGATTTGACCAGTTGCTCGGCGGTTGGGTGGAGGGGTGGTAGGGCCTGCGGGTCGACGAGGACTTTTATGCTGCGGGCGACGCCGGGCTGCCGCTGGATCAGTCCGGCACGTTCGAGGCTGAGCACCATCTGATGGACCGAAGGTGGGGTGACGCAGAAGTGGCGCTGGAGGTCGGCTTCGGCGGGTGGGCGGCCGAGGACTAAGGCATAGGCGTGGATGAAGGCGAGGCGCTGGCCTTGCTTGGGCGTGAAGCGCGGTGACGGCGAGGGACGCGTGACGCGTAACTGACTCATCTAAGAGCCCGATTCATCGTTGTGCCCTCAAGGTTTTTTTGGGGGGCGTCGATGAATGTACGTTACCGGGTCGAGCTGAGCCAGAGCGAGCGCGAGCAATTGGAGGCATTGCTGAACGGCGGCAAGCATTCCGCGCGCAAGCTCAAGCGGGCGCAGATCCTTCTGGCCGCCGACGCAGGCGAAGCCGGTTCCGGTGCCGATGGCAGGCTCCACCTTTTCTTGCCGTGACGCCTCTGGCTGCGCTGGCGCCGCGCCCACTCCCGGCGTCGACCGGCTCGGCCAAGCAAGAGCAGCGATCGGATCTCTCGGAATGCCTCGTCCGACCTCGAGTATTTCCGCAAGCGACCATTGACCAATGAAGAGTCCGGCAACGGCGGCGCGCCTACGCCAGTAAGCGGCGCGAAGATAATCTTGCCGCACGCCGTCGCCCCTCTTTTCGTACATCCCCGGTGACGTCTGCGCATTGACCTGGCCTTGACGCGCGGCCTTTGCGAACCAATAGAATGCCTGCTGGAAATCGATCCGACCGCCTTGGCCGAATCGATAGAGACCGGCCAGGTTGTTCTGGGCCAGCGCGTTGCCGTCTTGCGCCGCCTCCAAATGTTCCCGCCGGGCCGCTTCGTAGTCGCCTGGCCGCTGCTACGGACGCCCGCGGCATACTCGGCGAAGGCCTCGGCAGCCAGTGCGCAGGTGCTCACCGCGACGAAGGCGCAACGCGGCAATGATGGCTTAATGTCTTTCCGGAGAGCAAGGGGCCCCCATGCGTTGACCTGGGACGCTACTAATACGCCGGCTGAGGATCAAACCACAGGTTGTTCGCCGGTGCCAATTCGACCGCAGGGCATGGCTGCGATGCCGGACCTCGGCGTCGATCCGACACGACACGGAAGTCATCGACGCCGCGCGAGCGGCGGCGGGGCCGGCGCTTTTCGCTTGCCGGCCGCCGCCCCGTTTTGCATGGTGGCGGGCAGCCCGTCGACCGCGGGTTGAAGGACTGCCATGCCGGTCATCAGGACCTCGCTCGATCCCCGCTCGGAAACCTTCCGCGCCAATGCGGCGGCGATGCGCGAGCAGGTCGAGGATCTCGCGGCGAAAGTCGCCAGGATCCGCGAGGGCGGCGGCGAGCAGGCCCGCGAGCGTCATCTCGGGCGCGGCAAGCTCTTACCGCGCGAGCGCGTGCGCACTTTGATCGATCCCGGCGCGCCCTTCCTCGAATTCTCCCAGCTCGCCGGGTACGGCATGTATGGCGAGGACATCCCGGCCGGCGGCATCATCACCGGCATCGGCCCGGTGATGGGGCGCGAATGCGTCGTCGTCGCCAACGATGCCACGGTCAAGGGCGGCAGCTACTATCCGATCACCGTGAAAAAGCATCTGCGCGCCCAGGAGATCGCGCGTCAGAACCATCTGCCCTGCCTCTATCTCGTCGATTCCGGCGGCGCCAATCTGCCGAACCAGGACGAGGTCTTTCCCGACCGCGAGCATTTCGGCCGCATCTTCTACAATCAGGCGACGCTGTCGGCGCTCGGCATGCCGCAGATCGCGGTGGTGATGGGTTCCTGCACCGCCGGCGGCGCGTATGTGCCGGCGATGTCGGACGAGAGCATCATCGTGCGCAACCAGGGCACGATCTTCCTCGGCGGCCCGCCGCTGGTGAAGGCGGCGATCGGCGAGGTCGTGACCGCCGAGGAGCTGGGCGGCGCCGATGTGCACAGCCGCGTCTCCGGCGTCACCGACCATTACGCGCTCGACGACGCGCATGCCCTCGGCATCGCGCGGCGCATCGTCGGCCGTCTCAACCGCGTGAAGCGACCCCAGCTCGACATCGTGGCGCCGGTCGATCCAATCTACGACGCCCAGGAGATCTACGGCGTGGTGCCGACCGACACGCGCAAGCCCTATGACGTGCGCGAGGTCATCGCGCGCATCGTCGACGGCAGCGAGCTTGACGAGTTCAAGCAGCTCTACGGCCAAACGCTGGTGACGGGATTCGCGCGGATCTGGGGCTACCCCGTCGGCATGGTCGCCAATAACGGCATCCTGTTCTCCGAGAGCGCGCTCAAGGGCGCGCATTTTATCGAGCTGTGCGCTCGGCGCGGCATTCCGCTGATCTTCCTGCAGAACATCACCGGCTTCATGGTCGGGCGCAAATACGAGGCGGGCGGCATCGCCAAGGACGGCGCCAAGATGGTAACCGCGGTGGCCTGCGCCAATGTGCCGAAATTCACCCTCATCATCGGCGGCAGCTTCGGCGCCGGCAATTACGGCATGTGCGGCCGCGCCTATGGGCCCCGCTTCCTGTGGATGTGGCCCAATGCGCGCATCTCGGTCATGGGTGGCGAGCAGGCGGCGTCGGTGCTCGCCACGGTGCGGCGCGACAACATCGAGGTGCGCGGCGGCGCCTGGAGCAAGGAAGACGAAGACGCCTTCAAGGCGCCGATCCTCGCGCAGTACGAACATCAGGGCCATCCCTATTACGCCAGCGCGCGGCTCTGGGACGACGGCGTCATCGACCCCGCCGTGACGCGGCGCGTCCTGGCGCTGTCGATCTCGGCGAGCCTCAACGCGCCGATCGAGAAGACCGATTTCGGCGTCTTCCGGATGTGAGGGCATGAGCGAGCCGAACATCCTCGTCGACATCGATGCGCGCGGCGTTGCCCGCCTCAGCCTCAACCGGCCGGCGGTCCGCAACGCCTTCGACGACCGGCTGATCGCCGATCTCACCGAGGCGCTGGCCCGGCTCGAGAGCGATGCGGCCGTGCGGGTGGTGGTGCTGACCGGCAGCGGGGAGAGTTTCTCCGCCGGCGCCGATCTCGGCTGGATGCGGCGCATGGCGGGCTACAGCGACGCCGAGAATCTCGCCGACGCCATGGCGCTGGCGCAACTGCTGCGCCGCTTGAACGAGCTCGCCAAGCCCACGGTGGCGCGGGTCAACGGCGCTGCCATTGCCGGCGGTCTCGGCCTCGTTTGCTGCTGCGACGTGGCCATCGCGGCGGCGGAGGCGGTGTTCTCGATCTCCGAGGTGCGGCTCGGTCTAGTGCCGGCGACTATCAGCCCTTATGTCGTGGCGGCGATCGGCGCGCGCGCGGCGCGGCGCTATTTCGTCACCGGCGAGCGCTTTTCGGCCGCCGAGGCGCAGCGCATCGGCCTCGTCCATGAGCTCGTGCCGCGCGCCGGGATCGACGCGGCGGTCGAGACGGTCGTCGCAGCGATTCTGGAAGGCGGCGGCAAGGCCCAGGCGCGCTCCAAGCGGCTCATCGCCGAGGTGCAGGATCGGCCGGTAAGCGACGGCGTCATGGCGCTCACCGCCCGCGCCATCGCCGAGGCGCGCGCCTCGGATGAGGCGCGCGAAGGGCTTGCCGCCTTCTTCGACAAGCGCAAGCCCCTGTGGCGGCGCTGAAGCCCGCAATGTTCTCCAAGCTCCTCGTCGCCAATCGCGGCGAGATCGCCTGCCGGGTGATCCGCACGGCTCGCGCACTGGGCATCCGCACCGTCGCGGTCTATTCGGCGGCCGATGCCGGGGCGCTACATGTGGCGATGGCCGATGAAGCCTATCCCATCGGCCCCGCGCCGGCGCGCGAGAGCTATCTCAATATCGGCCGGCTGATCGAAGCGGCGGAGCGTTCCGGCGCCGAGGCGATGCATCCCGGTTATGGCTTCCTGTCGGAGAACGGCGATTTCGCCGAGGCCTGCGCGAAGGCCGGGATCGTCTTCGTCGGCCCTCCGCCTGCGGCGATCCGCGCCATGGGCTCGAAAGCCGCGGCCAAGGCGCTGATGGAGCGCGCCGGCGTGCCGCTGGTGCCGGGCTATCACGGCGCGGCGCAGGACGAGACCTCTCTCGCCGCCGCGGCGCTGCGCGTGGGCTATCCCGTGTTGATCAAGGCCTCGGCCGGCGGCGGCGGCAAAGGCATGCGCGTGGTCGAGGCGCCGTGGACCTTCGCCGCCGCGCTCGCCTCGGCCAAGCGCGAGGCGGCCTCGGCCTTCGGCGATGACCGAGTGCTGATCGAGAAATACCTGACGCGGCCGCGCCACATCGAGATGCAGGTCTTCGCCGACCGCCATGGCAACACGCTGCATCTCTTCGAGCGCGACTGCTCGATTCAGCGCCGCCACCAGAAGGTGGTTGAGGAGGCGCCAGCGCCGGGCCTCGACGCCGAGCGGCGGCGCGCCATGGGCGAGGCGGCGGTGGCTGCGGCGCGCGCGGTGGGCTATGTCGGCGCCGGGACGGTCGAGTTCATCGCCGAGGGCGGGGCCTTCTACTTCATGGAGATGAACACGCGTCTCCAGGTCGAGCACCCCGTCACCGAGGCGATCACCGGGCTCGACCTCGTCGAATGGCAGCTCCGGATCGCCGCCGGCGAAGCGCTGCCGCTGCGCCAGGAAGAGGTGGCGGCGCGCGGCCACGCGGTCGAGGCGCGGCTTTACGCCGAGGACCCCGCGCGCGATTTCCTGCCGGTCACGGGCGGCCTGCGGCGCCTGCGCGCCCCGGCCCCGGCGCCGGATTTGCGCATTGACACCGGCGTGCGGGAAGGCGATGCGGTCAGCGTCCATTACGACCCGATGATCGCCAAGGTGATCGCCTGGGGCGAGGACCGCAACGCGGCGCTGCGGCGCCTTGCCGCCGGCCTTGCCCGGTACCGCATCGCCGGGCTCACCACCAATCGCGATTTCCTGCTACGCCTTTTGCGCCATCCCGCCTTCGCCGCTTGCGCCTACGATACCGGCTTCATCGAGCACTACCGCGCCGAATTGCTGCCGCCGCCCTCTCCGGCGCCGCCTCATGCGCTTGCCGCCGCCAGCCTGGCGCTGCTGCTCGACGAAAGCGCGGCCGGCTCCGGCTCCGGCGATCCCCATTCGCCTTGGCATCGCCGCGACTTCTGGCGGCTCAACGGCGATACCTATCGCGATCTGCGCTGGGCCGAGGGCGAGACGCAGCGCTTGGTCCGGGCCTATTACCGCGGCGAGCGCTATCGCCTGGAGATCGACGGCGCGGCGAGCGATGGGGGCGCCATGCGCCTGCCGGACGGCGATCTCGCGGTCGATCTCGATGGAGTGCGTGTCGCGCTTGCCGTGTCGCGCCTGGGCGACGAGGTGACGGTGGTGGGTGATGACGCAAGCTGGCGGCTTCTCTATATCGATCCGCTGGCACATCGGACTGAAGAGGAAGCGGCCGGCGGCCGGCTCAGCGCGCCGATGCCGGGCAAGGTCGCGCAGGTGCTGGTGACCTCGGGCGCCAGGGTGAAGCGGGGGCAGGCGTTGATGGTGCTTGAGGCGATGAAGATGGAGCACACCATCGCCGCGCCCGCCGACGGCACGGTGGAGCGCGTCGATTACGCGCCGGGCGATCTCGTCGAGGAAGGTGCCGAGCTTATCGCCTTTTCGACGCCGGACTAGGGAGGGACGATGCAGCTGCCGAGGCAGGTTCGCATGGTCGAAGTCGGCCCGCGTGACGGGCTGCAGAACGAGGCGCAGATCATGCCGGCGGCGACCAAGATCGCGCTAATCGAGCAGCTCGCCGATGCCGGCCTCTGCGTCGTGGAGGCGGGCAGCTTCGTTTCGCCGAAATGGATCCCGCAGATGGCGGATACCGCCGAGGTGATGGCGGGGCTCAAGCGCAAGCCGGGAGTGAGCTACCCGGTCCTGGTGCCGAACATGAAGGGGCTCGCCGCGGCGCTTGCCGCGGGGGTTGAGGAGATCGCCATCTTCGCCGCAGCCTCGGAAAGCTTCTCGCAGCGCAACATCAACTGCTCGATCGCCGAGAGCCTGGCGCGCTTCGCGCCGGTGGCGGAGGCGGCGCATCGCCACCGTCTGCGCCTGCGCGGCTACATCTCCTGCGTCGTCGACTGCCCCTATGAGGGGCCGATCGCGCCCGCATCGGTGGCCGATGTCGCGGCCCGGCTGCTGGCGATGGGCTGCTATGAAATTTCGCTCGGCGATACCATCGGCACCGGCACGCCGGGGCGCATCGAGGCGATGATCGAACGGGTCGCCGAGGCGGTGCCGCGGGAACGGCTGGCGGTGCATTTCCACGACACTTACGGGCAGGCGCTGGCCAATATCCTGGCCTCGCTCGAGCAGGGCATCGCCGTCATCGACAGCTCCGTCGCCGGGCTCGGCGGCTGTCCCTACGCCAGGGGCGCCTCAGGCAATGTCGCGAGCGAGGACGTGCTCTACCTGCTGAGCGGGCTTGGCATCCGCACCGGCGTCGATCTGGCGCGGCTGGCTGCCGCAGGGCGCTTCATCTCGCAGGCGCTGGGCCGGGAGCCGGCGTCCAAAGTGGCACGCGCGCTTGCCGCCAGGGCGGCCTGAGCATGGCGCTCCATCTCATCAAGCTCGCCGTCGGCGTCGAGGATGTGGCGCAGCTGCGCAAGCTGCAGAAAGAGCGGCGGCGCGAACGCGGGCGCTCGGTTTTCTATACCCGCCATATGCCGCGCCGGCGCGAGGAGATCCTCGATGGCGGCTCGATCTATTGGGTGATCAAGGGCTATATCCGCGTCCGCCAGCGCATCCTCGGCTTCATTCCGGTGGCCGAGGATGACGGCGAGCGCTATTGTCTGGTGCGCTACGATCCCAAGCTGGTGGAGACGGTGTGGCAGCCCAAGCGGGCGTTCCAGGGCTGGCGCTATCTCCTGCCCAAGGACGCGCCGGCCGACCGTCCGGCGCGGGCGAGCAAAGAGGACAAGCTGCCCGTCGCCATGGCCGAGGAGCTGCGCGCGCTGGGCCTGCTTTAGACATTGAGATATCGGCGCCGCGGCTCTGGACAATCCGGTTGCGGCGGACTATATCTACACCTCAGCCGCTTCCGGCGGCTCTTCTGACACGTGTCGCTTGCGAACGCCGCTCTGGGCGGCGGGTGCTTTCATCGACCGTGGGGGAAGCTCCCGACAGCGGGTGAAGCTTGTTGACTTGCCACGGTTGCGAGCCTATAAGCGCGGCTCCCTTGTTGGGGGAGGTTCTTTGACAGCGTGAAGCGAGGAAGGGATGCGCAGGCGGCGGCGTTGAGGCGCTGTTGGTTGCGCGTCTTGGTAGGAAAGTTTTTGTTGGTTCCGAACGAGAGCGTAACCGAGCGGTGCCAGGACTTGGGGGCGTGTTAGCGCGCTTCCGAGGCTAACTTGA
>JASHRZ010000426.1 GCA_030037055.1 Alphaproteobacteria bacterium | reverse complement strand
GGCTCGCGCCGGAGCAGGTCGACGAAGCGGAGTTCGCGCGGCACCTGCTCACCGCCGGCATGCCCGATCCCGACCTCCTCATCCGCACCAGCGGCGAGCAGCGCATCAGCAATTTTCTGCTGTGGCAGATCGCCTATGCCGAGCTCGTCTTCACCAGCACGCTGTGGCCCGATTTCGGCAAACCCGATCTCGAGAAGGCATTGCGCGACTATCACGGGCGCGACCGCCGCTACGGCGCCTCCGTTGGCACGCGTTAAAACGAGCCCGCTGCTGCGGCGGATTGCCTCGGCGCTGGTGCTGGCGCCCTTAGCGCTGGGCGCGGTCTGGGCGGGCGGGCGCTGGGTCCTGGCGCTGGTGCTGCTCGCCGTCGCGGCCATGGGCTGGGAATGGGCGCATCTTGCCGTGCGCGGCCGCTTCGGCGCTGCCGCCGCTCTCATCCCCATGACCGGGCTCGCCGCCACCGCCGCGCTCGGCCTCGGCGCTGGCGCTGGCATCGCCGGCCTCATCGCCGTGCTGGGCGCGCTCCTGGTGCTGGCCACCGCCGCCGCCTCGGGCAAGGCCGACCCGCTTTGGGCGGCGGCAGGGACGTTCTGGATCGCGCTCGGCGCCCTCGCCTTTCTTGCCCTCGCCATTCTTCCGGAAAAAGTGCATGTCACCGCCTATTGGCTCCTAGCAGTTGTCTGGGCCAATGACATCACCGCTTTTGCCGCCGGCCGCGCCATGGGCGGGCCCAAGCTCGCCCCGCGGCTCAGCCCGAACAAGACCTGGGCCGGCTTTGCCGGTGGGCTGGCGGCTTCCGGACTGGCCGGCGCCTTGGCCGGATTGGCATCTGGGGCGAGCCTTGCCACGCTGACTGGCGTGAGCCTGTTGCTGGGTGTCGCCGCCCAGCTCGGGGACCTTGCGGAATCCTGGGCCAAGCGCCATTTCGGCGTTAAGGACGCGAGCCGGCTCATCCCTGGGCATGGCGGGCTCTTGGACCGCGTCGACGGGCTGCTGGCAGCCTCAATGCTGGCTGGGGTGATGACCCTCGCCGCCGGCCGGTCGCCTTTGCTATGGTGAGGCCGAGCGGCTTATCCACATTGTTGACGAAAAGGGCGTACACTCTCGTCTGATGCTTGCGGCGATGGACCCCGGGGAAAGGACAGATCTCTCGTCATGGCGTGGTTGACAGGCGGCTTCGGCCATCTCATCGCTTTCCTGCTCGTCCTCACCGTACTGGTCTTCGTGCACGAGCTTGGCCACTACCTGGTGGCGCGACGCAACGGGGTGCGCGTCGAAACCTTCTCCATCGGCTTTGGGCCCGAGCTTTTCGGCTGGCGCGACCGCGCCGGCACCCACTGGAAGGTAAGCGCCGTGCCGCTGGGCGGCTACGTCAAGATGTTCGGAGATGCCGATCCCGCATCCCTGCCGGGCGAGCATCTTCACGACATGACCGAGGCGGAAAAGGCCGTCTCTTTCCACCACAAGCGGCTGTGGCAGCGCGTCGCGGTGGTGTCGGCGGGACCGATCGCCAATTTCGTCCTGGCCGTGCTGCTGCTCGCCATCATCATCGCCGTGCGCGGCCAGCAATTCTCGCCGCCCGATGTGGGGCAGGTGCTGGCAGGCAGCGCCGCCGAGGCTGCCGGCATCAGGCCCGGCGACGTCATCGCCGTGATCGACGGCGAGCCCATCGACCGCTTCGAGACCATCCAGCGCATCGTCGAGACCAATACCGGCACGCCGCTCGAGCTGGTGGTGAAGCGCGGCGACAGCGAACTCACGCTCCGGGTCACGCCCAAGGTGGTGACCGAGATCGACCGTCTGGGCTTCAGCCATCGCATCGCGCGCCTCGGCATCGGCCGCAAGGGCGTCGATTTCATCCAACGCAGTCCCGTCACCGCCGTCTGGTACGCCGCCGACGAGGCCTGGTATCTCACCGTCGGCACGCTCAAGGCGGTATGGCAGATGATCATCGGCCTGCGCTCGAGCGACGAGCTCAGCGGTCCCATCGGCATCTTCCAGCTCTCGGGGGCGGTGGCGCAGGAGGGGATCGTTCCGCTGCTGGGCTTCGCCGCGGTGCTGTCGATCAATCTAGGCCTCATCAACCTCTTTCCCATCCCGGTTCTTGACGGCGGCCATCTGCTGTTCTATGCCGCCGAGGCCATTCGCGGGAAACCGCTCAGCCAACGCGCGCAGGAATACGGCTTCCGTCTCGGCTTGGCCTTGGTGCTCATGCTGATGGTGTTCGCCACCTGGAACGACCTGGTACGACTCTCGAAGTCCTGGAGCTCTTAAAAAAAACGGACGCATAGGCTGAGGCGGGGCGAGCGAAAGCGTTTCGAAGGCGGGGGGCGTATTGCGGCGTAACTTGGCTGTTGCAGCGGTCTGCGTCGGCGTTGCAGGCGCGACCGGAATGGCAGTCCTGCCGCCGCGGCAGAGCGCCGCACAGGTGCCCTCCGGCGGCACCATCGCCGAGATCCGCATCGAGGGCACCCAGCGCGTCGAGCCGGGGACGGTACGCTCCTATCTGAAGGTGCAGCCAGGCGATCCCTTCGACGCCGACCGCATCGACAAGTCGCTCAAGGCCCTCTTCGCCACCGGCCTTTTCGCCGACGTGACCCTCCGGCGCGACGGCGACGCGCTCGTCGTGCGGGTGGTGGAGAACCCGGTCATCAACCGCATCGCGTTCGAAGGCAACAAGAAGCTCAGCGACGACACTCTCAACCAGGAGATCCAGCTTAAGCCCCGCACCGTCTACACCCGAACCAAGGTGCAGAGCGACGTGAAGCGCATCCTCGACCTCTACCGCCGCAGCGGCCGCTTCGCCGCCCGGGTCGAGCCCAAGATCATCCCGCTCGAGCAGAACCGCGTCGACCTCGTCTATGAGATCGACGAGGGACCGTCCACCGGCGTTCGCAGCATCAATTTCGTCGGCAACCGCCTGTTCACCGCGAGCCGGCTGCGCGAGGTGATCCAGACCAAGGAATCGCGCTGGTACCGTTTCTTCAGCAGCGACGACAACTACGATCCCGACCGGCTCACCTATGACCGCGAACTGCTGCGCAAGTTCTACCTGTCGGAAGGCTATGCGGACTTCCGCGTCGTCTCGGCCGTCGCCGAGCTGACGCCGCAGCGCGACGGGTTCTTCATCACCTTCACCCTCGAGGAGGGCGAGCGCTACAGATTCGGCAAGATCGACGTCACCAGCGCGATCAAGGATGTCGGCGCCGACACGCTGAAGCCGCTGGTGACGGTGCACGAGGGCGATTGGTACAACGCCGATCAGATCGACAAGACGATTTCCGCGTTCACCGACGCGCTCGGCAATCGCGGCTACGCCTTCGTCGACACCGAGCCGCGCGTCAAGCGCGACCCCGATACGCACACCATCGACGTCACCTTCAATGTCAAGGAAGGGCCGCGCGTCTATGTCGAGCGCATCGACATCACCGGCAACGTGCGCACGCTCGACAAGGTGATCCGGCGCGAATTCCGGCTGCTCGAGGGCGACGCCTTCAACACCTCGCGCCTGCAGCGCTCGGAGCAGCGCATCAAGAACCTCGGCTTCTTCAAGAAGGTCGACGTCACCAACACTCCCGGCAGCGCGCCCGACAAGACGGTCATCACCGTCAATGTCGAGGAACAGTCGACCGGCGAGTTCTCGATCGGCGCGGGGTTCTCGACCACCCAAGGGATCCTCGGCGATATCTCCATCCGCGAGCGCAATCTGATGGGGACCGGCCAGGATTTGCGCATCGGTGCCACCATCGCGGAATACAGCGATCAGCTCGATCTGAGCTTCACCGAGCCGTATTTCCTCGAGCGCAATCTCGCCGCCGGCTTCGATCTCTTCCTCACCAAACAGAACAATGAGCTTCTGGGGGCCTACCTGCCGTACAACCAGTTCAGCTACGGCGGGTCGCTGCGCCTCGGCTATCAGATCACCGAGCCGCTGCGCCAGACGCTCAAATACACGCTGCGCCGCGACACCATCGACGACGTCCAGACGACGGCCTCGCGCTTCATTCAGGAGGAGGCCGGCTCGCGCAACACCTCGTCGGTGGGGCAGGTGCTGCTCTACGACAAGCGCGACAACCGGCTCGACCCGACGGCGGGATACTTCATGCAGCTCGCCACCGACCTCGCCGGGCTGGGCGGCAACGTGCGCTATGGACGCGGCGTTGTTTCCGGCGGCTACTTTTTCGGGATCGCGCCCAACTACGTGCTGAGCTTGACCGCCGAGGGCGGCTACATCCACGGCATCGACGAGATTGTGCACATCGAGGACCGTTTCTTCGTCGGCGGCGACAATCTGCGCGGCTTCAAGGTCGCCGGCATCGGCCCGCGCGATCTCAACACCAACGACGCGCTGGGCGGCAATATCTATTATATCGGCACCGTGTCGCAGAGCTTTCCGCTCGGCCTGCCGCAGGAGCTCGGACTCAGCGGCCATGTCTTCAGCGATTTCGGCAGTCTCTTCGGCATCGATGAAACCGGCAACATCGGCGATACGCATCTGATGCGTGTCGCCGCCGGCATAGGCGCCTCGTGGAAGTCGCCGCTCGGGCCGATCCGCCTCGACTTTGCCGCGCCGATCGTGCGCGAGCCCTACGACAAGTCGCAGTACTTCCGCGTCAATTTTGGCACGAGGTTCTGATGTTTCTCCGGCGCCGAGCGCTAGGCGCGCTGCTCCTCATCGCCGCCGCCGTGGCGCCCGCCCGGCACCTCAAGGCACAGCAGGCGCCGCCGCCGGTGATTCTGATCGTCGATATGCAGCAGATTCTGCAGGACGCCAAGGCGGCCAAGGAGGTGCAGGCGGCGCTCAATCAGCAATACAGCGCCTATTCCAAGCAAGTGGCGCAGCAGGAGGACGAGCTGCAGAAAGGCGGCGCCGAGCTCGAGCGCCAGCGCACCGTGCTTGCGCCCGAGGTCTATTCCGCGCGTGCGCGGGAGTTGCAGCAGCGCTATGACGAGCTTGGCAAGACGGTTCAGGCCAAGCGCCAGGCGCTGCAGCAAAGCCTCAACGACGCCATGGGCAAGGTTCGCGCGGCCGCGCTCGAGGTGGTGGGCGACATCAGCAAGGAGCGGCGCGCCACGCTGGTGCTGGAGAAGCAGGCGGTGGTCTATGAGAGCGAAGGCATGGATATCAGCGCCGATGCCATCCAGCGTCTCGACCAGAAGCTGCCGTCGGTGAAGGTCGATCTTCCCGGCGCCGGCGAAGGCGGCCTGCGGCCGCCGCCGAAGAACTAGGCGGGCGGGCATGGCGGACCCGCGCTTCTACAACCTCGCCGGTCCTTTCAGCGTGGCGGAGATCGCGCGCCGCACCGGCGCCGTCATCGGCGGCGCCGGCAAGGCCGAGCTGGTGCTGCGCGACGTGGCACCGCTCGACGCCGCCGGGCCGGAGCAGTTGACCTGGCTCGACAACCGCAAATACCTCCAGGATTTCCGCCGCACCGGCGCGGGAGCGGTGTTCGTCCAGCCTGCATTCGCCGGGCAGGCGCCGAGGGAGGCGACGCTGCTGCTCACCGAACAGCCCTATCGCGGCTATGCCATTGCCGCCCAGGCGTTCTACCCGGAGCCGCCGCCGGTGCCGGGGATCGCGCCGGGGGCGGTGATCGACCCGTCGGCGCGGCTGGGCGAGGGCACGGCGGTGGAAGCCAATGCGGTCATCGGCCCCGGGGTCGAGATCGGCAAGCGCTGCCGGATCGGCGCCAACAGCGTCATCGCCGCAGCTTCGCAGCTGGGTGATGATGTGCGCGTGGGCGCCAATGTCAGCATCAGCCATGCGCTGATCGGCTCGCGCGTAAGGCTCTATCCCGGCGCCCGCATCGGCCAGGACGGTTTCGGCTTCGCGCTCGATCCCCAAGGCTACGTCAAGGTGCCGCAGCTCGGCCGAGTGATCATCGGCGATGATGTCGAAATCGGCGCCAATACCACGATCGACCGCGGCGCCGGGCCGGATACGGTCATCGGCGCCGGCACCATGATTGATAATTTGGTGCAAATCGGGCACAACGTGCAGATTGGACGCGGCTGCGTGCTGGTCTCCCAGTCGGGGATTTCCGGCAGCACCCGACTCGGCGACTATGTCATGATCGGCGGCCAGGGCGGGCTTATCGGTCATCTCGTCATCGGCAGCGGCGCCCGCATTGCCGCGCAGGCGGGAGTCATGCGCGATGTGGCACCCGGCGAAACCGTGGTAGGCGCTCCCGCCGTGCCGATGAAGGAGTTCTTCCGTCAGGTCGCCGCCCTGCAGAGGCTGGCGAGGAGGAAAAGCGAGTAACATGGATATGCCGCAGCCAGGCGTCATCGCCGAGGTCGACATCCAGCGGATCATGCAGATGATCCCGCATCGCTATCCCTTCCTGCTGATCGACCGGGTGGTGAACGTGATCAGTGGCGAGAGCGCGGTCGGCGTCAAGAACGTGTCGATCAACGAGAGCTATTTCCAGGGGCATTTCCCGCAGCATCCGGTGATGCCCGGGGTGCTGATGATCGAGGCCATGGCGCAGACCGCGGCAGTGCTGGTGGTACAGACGCTAGGGCCGGAGTCGGAGGGCAAGTTGGTCTATTTCATGAGCGTCGACAACGCCCGCTTCCGCCACCCGGTCTTTCCCGGCGACCAGCTGCACGTGAAGGTGGTGCGCAAGCAGAACCGCGGCAATGTCTGGAAATTCGAAGGCCAGGCGCTGGTGCGCGACAAGGTCATGGCCGAGGCGATTTTCGCCGCCACGATCCGGGATCGCTGAGCCCGTGGCCGAGATCCATCCGACGGCCATCATCGAACCCGGCGCCGAGATCGCGGCGAGCGCGCGCATCGGCCCCTATTGCCATGTCGGCTCCAAGGTCGTCCTCGGCGAGGAGGTCGAGCTCCTCTCCCATGTCGTCGTCGCCGGCCGCACCAGCATCGGCCCTGGCACGCGCATCTTTCCCTTCGCCTCGATCGGCCACCGGCCTCAGGATTTGAAGTACGCGGGCGAGGATTCGGCGCTGGTCATCGGCCGGCGCACCGTGATCCGCGAGCACGTGACCATGAATCCCGGCACCAGCGGCGGCGGCATGGTGACGCGGATCGGCGATGGCTGCCTGTTCATGGTCAACGTGCATATCGGCCATGACTGCCAGCTCGGCGACAACGTCGTCATGGCCAACAACGCGACGCTGGCCGGGCATGTCGTCGTCGGCGACTACGCCGCGTTCGGCGGCCTCTCGGCGGTGCATCAATTTGTGCGCATCGGCCAGCATGCCTATGTCGGCGGCGTCACCGGGGTCGAGCGCGACGTCATTCCCTATGGGCTGGTGATGGGCGACCGCGCGCGCCTGGCCGGCCTCAACATGGTCGGGCTGCAGCGCCGCGGCTTCTCGCGCGAGGACATACAGGCGCTGCGCGGCGCCTATCAGATGCTGTTCGAGGATGGCCACGGCACGCTGGCCGAGCGCGTGGAGGCGGTGGCGGCGCGCTATGGCGAGGTCAGACCGGTGCGCGATCTCATCAGCTTCATGCGCGCCGACAATGCGCGCGGCTTTGTCCAGCCGAAGAGCAATGGCGCCTAAGCTCGGCATCCTCGCCGGGGCCGGCGAGCTGCCGTTGCGCGTCATCGAAGCCTGCCGCGCCGCCGAGCGCCCGTTCTTCGTCCTCGCCTTCGAGGGCTCGGCCGATCCCGCCATCCTCGCCGGCGCGCCGCATGCCTGGGTACGGCTCGGCGGCGCGAGCGAGGGGCTGCGGGTGCTGCGCGAGAACGGCGTCGAGGAGCTGGTGATGGCGGGCGGCGTCCGGCGCCCTTCGCTGCTGCAGCTGCGGCCGGATTGGCGGACCGCCAAATTCTTCGCCCGCGTAAGCTACCGCGCGCTGGGCGATGACGGCCTGCTCAAGGCGGTCATCCGCGAGCTCGAAGACGCCGAGGGCTTCCGCGTCGTCGGCGCCGAAAGCCTGCTCGGCGCGGACTTGGCGCCCGAGGGGCCGCTCGGCCGGTTCAGCCCCGACGAGCCGGCGCGGCACGACATCGCGCTGGGATTCCGCATCGTGCGCGCGCTGGGCGCGCTCGATATCGGCCAGGCCGCTGTGGTCCAGCACGGCCTTGTGCTCGGTGTCGAGGCGATCGAGGGCACCGATGCGCTGATCAAGCGCTGCGGCGCGCTCAGGCGCGAGGGCCCGGGCGGCGTGCTGGTCAAAGGGACGAAGCCGGGGCAGGAGCGGCGCGCCGATCTCCCGACCATCGGTCCCCGCACCCTGGCGCGGGCGCAGGCGGCGGGGCTCGGCGGCATCGCCGTCGAGGCCGGCGCCACGCTCGTCCTCGACCGCGGCGAGACCGCCGCCGCTGCCGACCGCGGCGGCCTGTTCGTTGTCGGCGTCCGGCCATGAGCGCCGAGGCGCCGCTGATCTATATCATCGCCGGCGAGCCCTCGGGCGACGCCTTGGGCGGAAGGCTGATGGCGGCGTTGAGGGAGCGCAGCGGCGGCGCCTTGCGCTTTGCCGGCATCGGCGGCGAGCGCATGGCGGAGCAGGGACTGAAAAGCCTGGTGCCGCTGCACGAGCTCGCGGTGATGGGCATAGCCGAGGTGCTGCCGCGCGCCCGCCGCATCCTGCGGCGCGTCAGCGAGACCGTCGCCGAGATCCGCCGGTTGAAGCCCGCGGCGGTTGTCACCATCGACAGCTCCGGCTTCACCTGGCGCGTGGCGCAGCGGCTGCGGCGTTGCGGCGAGACGGCATTGCCGCTGATCCATTATGTCGCCCCGATGGTCTGGGCCTGGCGCGGCGGGCGGGCGCGGCGCATGGCGCGCTGGTACGACCATCTGCTGGTGCTGCTGCCCTTCGAGCCGCCCTATTTCGCCAGGGTGGGGCTTGCCTGCAGCTATGTCGGCCATCCCGTGGTGGAAAGCGGTGCCGAGCGCGGCGACGGGCCCGGCTTCCGCCGCCGTCACGGCATCCCGCCCGAAGCGCCGGTGCTGGCGGTGCTGCCAGGGAGCCGCCGCGGCGAGGTCGCCCGCCTGCTGCCGCCCTTTGCCCGCGCCGTCGAACGCCTCGCCCGGCTCCATCCCGACCTCCGCCTGGTGGTGCCGGTGACAGAGACTGTGGCCACGCCGGTAGCGGCTGCCGTCACAGCCTGGGCGGCGCCGGCGCTGGTGGTTCGGGGCGAGCGCGAGAAATACGACGCCTTTGCCGCGAGCAACGCGGCCATGGCCGCCTCGGGCACGGTGGCGCTGGAGCTGGCGCTCGCCGGTGTGCCGGCGCTCGTCGCCTATCGCCTCAACCCATTGACCCATGCGCTGCTGCGGCGCATGGTCAAGGTCGGGCACATTCATCTGCTCAATCTGATCCTGGAGCGGGCGGTGGTGCCGGAGCTGATCCAAGGAGACTGCACGCCGGAACGTCTGGCCGCGACGGTCGAGAGCCTGCTCGCCGACGAGACGCGGCGGCGGGCGCAGATCGTCGCCTGCCGCGAGGCGCTCAGGCAGCTCGGCCTTGGCGAGCTCTCGCCGAGCCGGGGCGCCGCCGATATCGTGCTGTCGATCATCGCCGCGCGCGGGCGCGGCGCCGATCTCACCGCCGCCTGAGCCGCGCCCCGAGAGGACCGAGAGGAGGACCCTATGGACACGAGAACCGCCGGCAAGGAGGCCGCGCCCGGCATCGGCGCGGGGCGGATGCTGCACACCATGCTCCGCGTCTTCGATCTCGAGAAGTCGCTCGACTTCTATACGCGGTTGCTGGGCATGCAGGTGCTGCGCCGGCGCGAGGTGCCGGAGGGCCGCTACACCCTCGCTTTCGTCGGCTATGGCAGCGAGGACAACAGCACCGTGATCGAGCTCACCCACAATTGGGACGAGAAGGAACCCTACGTGCTCGGCACCGCCTTCGGCCACCTCGCCATCGGCGTCGCCGATGTCTATGCCACTTGCGCCAAGCTCGCCGCGGCAGGCGTCAAGATCACGCGGCCGCCCGGTCCAGTGAAGTTCGGCACCACGGTCATCGCCTTCATCGAGGATCCCGATGGCTACAAGATCGAGCTCATCCAGCGTGAGTAAGGCCGTGGCCGAGCCGCGCCTCGAGCTCGCGATCGAGGAGCGCGGCGAGGCGGGCCGCATCGCCCGGCTCACCGTCGACTATCCCGGCAAGCTCAACATCCTGACGCGGCGGCTCATCGACGATCTCGCGGAAAAGGTCGACCGGCTCGCCGGCGACGCCGAGCTGCGCGCCCTGGTGCTGACCGGCGCGGGCGAGCGCGCCTTCATCGGCGGCGCCGATATCCGCGAGTTGGCGGCGCTCGACGGCACCAGCGCCGCGCCCTTCATCGACGCGCTGCACCGCGCCTGCGACGCGCTGCGCCGCCTGCCGGCGCCGGTCGTCGCCCGCATCCACGGCTATGCGCTGGGCGCCGGCCTCGAGGTCGCTTGCGCCTGCGATCTGCGGATTGCCAGCGAGCATGCGCGCTTCGGCATGCCCGAGGTCAAGGTCGGCATTCCTTCGGTGATCGAGGCGGCGCTGCTGCCGAGCCTGATCGGCTGGGGCCGCGCGCGACGGCTGGTGCTGACCGGCGAGATCATCGATGCGCACGAGGCCGAGCGCTGGGGCCTCGTCGAATGGTGCGTTCCCGCCGCACAGCTCGACGCCGCCGTGAGCGAGCTTCTTGACGCCATTCTTGCCTGCGGCGCCAAGGCGATCCGGCTGCAGAAGACGCTGGTGCGCGACTGGGAGGAGCTGCCGATGTCGCAGGCGATCGCGCGCGGCATCGCCAGCTTCGCCGAGGCCTTCGCCAGCGACGAGCCGCAACGGATGATGGGCGACTTCCTGGCGAAGGCGGCGGCGCGCAGTAAGGCGCGCTCGCGCTAGCGCAAATTCCAGTCAGCCGGACGCAGCCGCCAAGAGCGCTCTGCGCCAGGCATGTTCCTACTCAGACATCGAGCAGCGCCGCATCCCCGAGCCGCTCAATCGCTTGGCCGGCGAGCGCGGCGTCGAGCTTCGCGCCGCGGCGCTCACGGTCCTCGCCGGCACTCGGCCCATCCCAGGCCCTAGGTCATCGGTGGACACCGGCGACAAAAAAATCAATCTGCGCCGGTGACGCGCGCCGAGCCGGGACAGCGCCTCGATATGGGGTTTGGCATTGTCGTAATGCCGACCAGTCTCGGGGTCGGTGCGGCACAACGCGACGACCATCTCCGAAGCGAAGAGGATGTTCTCGATCGGGATCGCGTTGGTCGGTGGCCGATGCCGGGCGGGTGATGGATGCAGGTGGCGAAGAACACCTTCTTGAGCAAGCAGCTCCTCGAGCGGCGGCTTGGTCCCGTGGCCGCCCGACGGATCGGGGCTGAGGCTGCAGCTCAGGAAGCCCAGCTCGCGGACGCGCGCTCGCGCTCGCCGACGCGGTTTTCCATCTCCGCGCCCGGCGATTGCGGCGGCCGGCAGATAAGGGCGAATTTCTCAGGATAAAGCGTGCAGGCGCGGTGGTGTAATGCGATCGGCAAGCGCCGGGCGGAGAGGGCCCGGCCCGCCGCATCGTCAAAGCCGTATCTGCTTTAGGAAACCACCGCCCAGAGCGCCGCCGCCAGCAGGGCGGCGCTCGCCGCCAGCGGCACCACCTGATGCAAAGCGAGGCTGCGGCGGTTGTCGTTGGCCGGGCGCGGCAGACGGCCGGGCCAGAGAAGGCTCGCGACATAGCGGCGCTCGCCGCCGCGGCGGCGCGCCGGGCCGTGGCGGCTCGCGCTAGCCACGCTGCTTCAGCGGCACGTAGTGCCGCAGCGTCTTGCCGGTGTAGAGCTGGCGCGGCCGGCCGATCTTGGCGTGGGGATCCTCGATCATCTCGTTCCACTGCGCCACCCAGCCCACCGTGCGCGCAATCGCGAAGAGCACGGTGAACATCGACATCGGGAAGCCCATGGCGCGCAGGATGATGCCGGAATAGAAATCGACGTTGGGATAGAGCTTCTTCTCAACGAAGTATTCGTCGTGGAGCGCGATGCGCTCCAGCTCCATGGCGAGGTCGAGCAGCGGCTCGTCGCGCACGCCCAGCTCGTCCAGCACCGCATGGCAGCTCTTACGCAGCACCGCCGCGCGCGGGTCGTAGTTCTTGTAAACGCGGTGGCCGAAGCCCATGAGGCGGAAATGGTCGTCCTTGTCCTTGGCGCGCGCGACGAATTCCGGCACGCGCTTCCTGTCGCCGATCTGCATCAGCATCCTCAGCACCGCCTCGTTGGCGCCGCCATGGGACGGGCCCCAGAGCGAGGCGATTCCGGCGGCGATGCAGGCGAAGGGATTGGCGCCCGAGGAGCCCGCGAGCCGCACGGTGGAGGTCGAGGCGTTCTGCTCGTGGTCGGCGTGCAGGATGAAGATCAGATCCATCGCCCGCGCCAGCACCGGGTTGACCACATACTCCTCGGCCGGCACGGCGAACATCATGCGCAGGAAGTTCTCGGCGTATTTGAGATTGTTCTGGGGATAGATGAAGGGCTGGCCGACCGAGTATTTGTAGGTCATCGCTGCGATGGTCGGCATCTTGGCGATGAGCCGGTGGCTGGCGATCACGCGCTGGCGCGGGTCGGTGATGTCGGTGCTGTCGTGGTAGAAGGCCGAGAGCGCGCCCACGACGCCGCACATCACCGCCATGGGATGCGCGTCGCGGCGGAAGCCGCGGAAGAAGCTGGCGAGCTGCTCGTGCACCATGGTGTGCATGGTGATGTCGCGCTCGAACTTCTTCTTTTCCTCGGCGGTCGGCAGCTCGCCGTT
>JASHRZ010000425.1 GCA_030037055.1 Alphaproteobacteria bacterium | reverse complement strand
GGCCGGCCGCCGCGGGCACTTCATGTCCGCAAGCCTGATCCAGAGCCAGTTCGATACCCTCGAGGAGCCGGGACAGGACGAAGATCCCTTGATCATCGACATCGGGCCGCCAGCGAGCCGGCTCGCCGAGGCGGTCATCGGGCTGCTCGCCTCCGCCTGACGACCCCTCACCGGCTGCCGACGAGCGCTATGCGTCGATCCGAGACATCGGGGCGGCTGTTGCTCGATCGGCCCCGGCATCGACGGTGCCGGCGACGAGTGTCCCCTCGTCGCAGCGCGCGTCTTGCCGAACTCCGGCACGTCCAGGAACTCCAGGATGCAGCGGCTGAAAAGATTGGCGAATTGCTGGCCACCCGCCGCCCAGTGCGAGGTGAGAGAAGGCGGCTGGTCGAGGACGATGAAGGGGGCCTTGCGCGCCAAAGGGATTTCGCGCGCCGCGGCCGCCGGGATGGAAATCGTGGCCGTGGAAGTAAAAGATCATCACGCGGGCATGGCGCAGCTCCTCGAGCAGCCGATAGAGCCTCGTCGCGGCCGCCAGGTGTCGTAGAAATCGCTGAAATTTCCGTAAGCCGCAGGCGCAGTGGCGATCACCGCATCGACCTCGTCGCTGACATCGGCTGCCATCAGGGAGATAAACGCGCCAAAGGATTGGCCGGCCTCCGCCACGAGGCGAAGATGGCGTCTATCTCGCCACCGTCAGGACGCTCTCGCTCGACATCAGGGCCCGTCTCGTCCCGACCGAACCCTCGCAGAACGGCAAGGCTCCGGACCTGCGCGTGCTGGTGGGCAGTGTCGAGATCGGCGCCGCTTGGAAGCGGATGCCACATGGCGTCGCTGCGTGTCGGGCGCGGCGCGCAGCACGCCCAAATCGCGTGGTCCATGTCTGGCGCTGATCAAGGCTGCTTGCCTCTCCTGGGATCGGACCCCATTGTAGTCTGAGAGCGCGGAATCAATCCGGACGAGGCAACCGGCCAATGGTGGAGCAGGCCAACACAGCACCGGGTATCGCGGTCAGGCTGCAACGCTCGATCGATCCGAATCGGGATCACGTGCGCGGCGGGAGCGCATCCGGTGGCATCGTCAACATCGTCCTCTACGGCGATTTTCTCTGCCCCTACTGCCGGCGCCTGCGCCCGGTGCTCGGCCGCCTGCGCCAAGCCCTCGGCGAGCGCCTTGCCTATGCCTTCCGTCACTTCCCGAACGAGGGTGCGCATCCCGGCGCGACCTTGATCCATCGCGCCGCCGAAGCCGCGGCGAATCAAAGCCGCTTTTGGGAGATGTATGACCACTTCTATGGGCGAGAGCCGCCGCTCGGCGAGGAGCAAATATTCGAGATCGCGAAGGAGCTCGAGCTCGATATGGAGCGCTTCCGGCGCGATCTCGAGAGCGATGAAACGCTGCGACGCATCGATAATGATCTCAGCGAAGGCAGGCGCAATGGCGTGACCGGAACGCCAACGCTCTTCGTCGACGGGATTCGTTACGACGGGGCTTGGGATTTCTATTCAATGCTGGAGGCCCTGGAGCGCCCCGTCGCCCAGCGACTCCAACGCTCGGCGCGGGTCTTCGCCAGCCTGCCGGCGTCGGGCGGTCTCCTGTTGATTCTCGCCGCGGCGGCGGCGCTCTTGTGCGCAAACACGGCGCTCGCGCCCTATTACCAGCTCTTCGTCGAGTCCTCGTTCAGCATCGGGCCTCCTGGTAGGACGCTGACCTTGACGGTGGGTGCTTGGTTTTCCGAGGGCTTGCTCGCGATCTTTTTTCTTCTCGTGGGGCTGGAGATTCGCCGTGAGATGACGGCGGGATCCCTCGCGGATCGGCGGGCGGTGCTGCTGCCAATCTTTGCCGCGATTGGCGGCGGGCTGGCACCGGCGGCGATCTATCTCGCGCTGAACCGGGGACCGACGGCGCCCGGCTGGTCGGTGCCGACGGCAACCGACGTCGCGTTCGCGCTGGGCATTCTCGCTTTGCTCGGCGAGCGTGTCCCCGTCGCATTGCGGGTGTTCGTGGCCGCTTATGCCGTGGTCGATGACATTCTCTCGATGCTGACCCTGGCCATCTTCTATCCGCACGCCTTCGCCGCGAAGTGGCTGATCGCCGGCGGTTTGGCGACGGCGCTTCTCTTTGCTCTCAATCGCGGCCGGGTCTATGCGAGCTGGCCCTATGTCGCGACGACAGTCTTGCTGTGGCTTGCGCTGCATGCCGCTGGTGTCCATGCCGCCCTCGCGGGGGTGTTGCTGGCTGCCTCGCTGCCGACCCGACCAATCCCAGCCGCTGGCCCATTGCTGGCTCAGGCGGCAACGGCGCTCGCCGGGCTCGAGGAGCTCGAGAATGAAGCGATACAGGCCGGGAACGCCAGGCGGCGCATCGAGCAAGAGCCGATTTGGGATTGGGCGAGCCGCAATCTTTCCGCCGCCAGCGAGCGGCTGCTATCGCCGGCGGAGCGCGCCGAACGGGCCGTGGCGCCATGGAGCGCCCATCTGATCTTGCCGCTCTTTGCCTTCTCCGCGACGGGAGTGGGGCTTGATGTCGATCTGTCGTCGCCGGCCGCCCGCACCATACTTTGGGGCGTCGTCTTGGGGCTCGTGATCGGCAAACCGGCGGGCGTGTCGCTCGCGTCGTTGCTGGCGATCAAGGCGCGGGTTGCCGCGCCGCCTGACGGTGTGACGCTGCGGCAGTTCGCCGGCGGCGCTTGTCTCTGCGGCATCGGCGATACCGTGGCGCTGCTCATGGCCGATCAGGCCTTTCCCCAAGGACTCGACTCAGCGGTTGCAAAGATTGGTGTCCTGGTTGGCTCCACCCTTGCTGGCGTGCTTGGGGCAGCTGTTCTCGCCACCGGCCGCAAGACCCGCGCTGTTACGCCGGCGTCCGCATCTTGATGCGCTTAATCCTGTGCCGCCCGGCTGATCGCCGGTGATGCGTGAACCCTTGTCCCCACCGTAAACCTCGTCCGGGCTTGGCAGGGGCGTGAGACGGTCGATACTTGGCCGCGATGGTTGGGATCCTGGGCTGCTCTGGCGTTTGCTGTTCAAGCCGAGGGCTCAGCTTGAGGCGGAGAATCTGGCGTGTATTGCAGCAGAAGGCGCGGAAACGGCTCTATCTGACTGGGATCGATCGAGCCATCTTCGTCACACTTTATCGCGTGGCGCCGTCTTCACTGAATGCTCTGTCCGCCATCCGTCCCGAGACGGTGGTCCGCTGGCATCGGGCGGGGTTCAGGGCCTTTTGGAGGTGGAAGTCGCGATCAGGGGGCGGGCGCCCTAAGACCGCAGCGGAAATCTGCAAGCTCATTCGCGAGATGAGCCGGTGCGCGCCGCGGATCCCTGGAGAACTCCTGAAACTGGGCATCAATGTCGGCCAAACGACCATAGTACAGGGCTCGGCACAGACGGCCACCCTCACAGGGTTGGCGAACCTTTCTGATCAATCACGCCGCGGGGATCGCCTCGATCGATCTTTTCGTCGTGCCGACTTCGACATTCAAGCTTCTGTTCGGCCTCCTTGTGCTCAGTCACTGCAGGCGGAGGATCGTTGCGTTTGGGGTGACCGCGCATCCGACCTCAGAGTGGCTTGCTCGACAGATCATAGAAGCGTTTCCGT
>JASHRZ010000035.1 GCA_030037055.1 Alphaproteobacteria bacterium | reverse complement strand
TGTGGATCGGCAGGAAGCAGCGCTCGTCGTAATGCGCGTTGAACAGCGCCAGCTGCTGATGCCCATGAACCGCGTCGAAGGTATCGTCGATGTCGGGCACGATCGAGCGCGGCGCCCGCTTCCAGCTCGCGCAGAACTGATCCACCATCGCCACCATCAACCGCGCGATCTCGATGCGCGACGGCGCGTTCTCCAGGCGCGACAACGTCGGCTGCGAGCACAAGGGCTCCCCGCTCTCCGGTGCCCGCCCCACCGCCATCTTGAACACCGGATCATGCCGCACCTTGGCGCAGTCGTTCGCGTCCTCGTAGCCGGCCGCGACCGCAAACATCCGCAGCCGCAGCATCTCCTCCAGATCATGATCGATCCGCCAGGCGACGCGCCGGTCGCGCAGGCAGCCGGCCAGACGCGCAGCAAGCCCGAGATGCCGCTCCACGTCGCGCACAACCAACACGCCGGCATCCGACGACAGCAGCCCGCCGTCGAACCTACGCTCACCGCCACCGTTGGAAGATCGAAGGGAAGAAGTGTATCTTGCTCCATGACGGATGTGGCGCTCCCCGATCACTCGCTTGACACTGCTTCAGCAACAGAATCATGCGATAAATCGTGGGTTTCCGCTACATCCGTCGCTCAAATCACGCCACTTTGATGCATAAGACGGGTTCTTATGTCCGTGATGTCAAGACCAAAGCGAGATGATCCATTCCTGTATTGACAGGTGATACTCGATTGTATCGGTACCCAGTGTGGACAGCAGGAAGCATGGACGACGGTTGATCTGGCTCTTATCCGCGGGTTGGTACCGCATGACCAAGGTTCGTCGTGGGGCTTCCTCTGTCTAGCGAACGCGCGTCGGCATCACGCCGGCACTAACCCGGGCCGAGGGTTCCCCAACCTCCCCATCCTGCCGTCCGCACTGGGCATCGAAGAGTGTTCTCGCTGGGCCGTGTCACCTCCTTGCCTGCCAAACCATTGTGTGCGATGCCGCCGTCAGGTGAACTTGGGCTCGACCATCCGGGCAATCGCCCAGATGAACCCGACCAGCTCGCGGGCGATCGCCACGACCGCCTTAGGTGTTGGCTTGCCGGCGGCGATGAGCTTGCGGTAGCGCGCCGAGAGCCGCACCTGAGCCTTCCAGGCCACGTTGCGGATGGGCTCGGGCAGAGTCTTAAGCCGGTCGCGTATGATTTGCGTGACCCGAGCTGGGAAGCGGTAGGTCCAGGCCGCTTCAACCAGACAGGTCCGTGCCAGCGCATTGCCGGTCTTCGTGATCGAGCCGCGCCGGATCGTGGCGCCGCTTGAATGCTCGGAAGGGTTCAGTCCCAGATAGGCCATGAGCGGGCGCGGGCTGTCGAACCGACCGAAGCAGCCGACCTCGGCAACAATCACGGCGGCAACGGTCAACGATACGCCACGCAGCGCCTGGATCGCGTGAACCACCGGCGCCAGCGACCATTGTGGCACCAGCTCGAGAATGGCCTGCCTCAGCCGATCGCATAACGCCTCGGCCCGCTCGATCCGCGCCAGCATCTCCTCGTGCGCCAGATGCTGGGCCGGATGCGCGAAGACGAGGGCCCCGAGCCAGCGCCGATGCATCTTGGTCCAATGGCGGTAAGGCGAGGTGAGGCCGTGGCGGAGCAGGAAGCTCAGCAGCTGCTGGCGCGACTTGCGCAGGTCGCGCATCGCCTGCGCGCGCAGTCGGACCAAGTCCCTCATCGCCTCGTGCGCTTCGTCCGGGACCCAAACCGCCGTCAGTTGCCCCGCCCGCAGCGTCTGCGCCAGCATCATTGCGTCGCGTCGGTCGGTCTTCACCTTGTCAGCGGCCTTGCGCGGGATCAGCGCCGGCGCCACCACGTCGCAGCGATGCCCTAGTCGCGTCAGGTGCCGCTGAACCCCGTAGCCGCACGGCCCGGCCTCGTAGCAGAAGTGCAGCTGTTGCCTCTCCTTCGACAGCTTCCTGCACAGCGTCCGCAGCGCATCCGGCCGATTCTCGATCGTGCCATAAAATCGCACCTCAGCCCCCGCCGTTCCATCCACCAGCGCTACCGCGATCGTCTTCTTATGTACGTCTAAGCCCACAAAGAGAGTAATATCCGTCATGGTCCGCCTCGTTCAGTGCCTGGGGATGGGCTCCGACCTTCGGAGTAACCCCCGCAGCGTTGATAACCGCTTTAGTCGACACTTCGAGGCGGGCCACTTCAACCGGCTATCGCCTCACACGGACATGATGGTCTAGCTCCTCCATTTCGCACCGCGGGGTCGGCCGGTTTCTCAGCCATGCTGAATGCTGCGACGGGACGGAGGATGGCGCTTTGCGGCAGATCAATCGGCCAAAGGTTGCCGGTGCTTGGAACTGGAAGCCGGAGCCTGTCAATCTCGCGGCATAAGTGACGCCGCTGTGGAGTGCGCCCCTCGGGGTGGACAGGATGAAGGGTCTGGATTGACCATCGGTGCTGGGCTTTCAGAGGATGAAAGCCATGACCAAGCATCGTTCCCACAGCGCCGCATTCAAGCGGCAGGTGGCGCAAGAGTTCA
>JASHRZ010000034.1 GCA_030037055.1 Alphaproteobacteria bacterium | reverse complement strand
CGGGATTTGCGCTGGTCCGCCTCATTCGCCCAGGAGCTGCAGCGCGATCTCGCGCCGGTGTGGCGCGCGGCGGTGCTCGACAAGATAGATGCCCTGCCAGGTGCCGAGCGCGAGCCGCCCGCTCTCAAGCGGGATCGAAAGCTGCGTCGGCAGCAGCGCGGCGCGAAGATGCGCCGGCATGTCGTCCGGCCCCTCGTCTTCGTGGCGATAGCGGCCCGCCGCCTCCGGAGCGAGCGCGCGCAGGAAATCCTCGAGGTCGGCGCGGACCTCGGGCGCGGCATTCTCCTGGATGAGCAGCGAGGCGGAGGTGTGCGGCAGATAGAGGGTGAGGAGCCCCGCCGCCATGCCCTGCGCCGCGACCCAGCGCGCGACGGGCTCGGTGATCTCGTGCAAGCCCTGCCCGGACGTGGCAATCTTGAAGCGGTGCTGCGCCATGCGCATATGCGAGTCCTTGACCGGCGGCGGGAGCCTAGCAGGCCCGGCCGCCGCGATGAAAGAGCGTGCGTCCGCTTCTATGCCGTGAAGCCGCGCGCGCCGCCCGCGGCCGTTCCAGCGTCGGCGCGCGGCAGACACGGAGGGATGGCGTGATGCCGTCGATGGCCTGCAACCGACGGAAGATACTCTGTGTCTTTCCCGCCTACAGCCCCTCCTTCGGCACCTTCGAGAACGCCTACGCGCTGCGCGGCACGACGCGCGCCTTCATGCCGCCGCAGGGACTGCTGACCATCGCCGCCTATCTCCCGCCGCAGTGGGAAGTGCGCTTCGTCGACGAGAACATCGGCCGCGCCAGCGCGCGGGAGTTCGCCTGGGCCGACGCCGTCCTGGTCAGCGGCATGCATGTGCAGCGCGCGAAGATCCTCGACATCAACGCCCGCGCCCATGCGCTGGGCAAGACCACCGTGCTGGGCGGCCCCTCGGTGTCGGGCGATCCCGCGCCCTATGGCGATTTCGACTATCTCCATATCGGCGAACTCGGCGACGCCACCGACCGGCTGATCGAGCGGCTCGACGCCGACCCCGCGCGGCCGGCCACCGCACTGCGCCTGGAGACGCGCGAGCGCCTGCCGCTCGGCGATTTCCCGCTCCCCGCCTATCACCTCGCCGAGCTCGACAAATACTTCATCGGCAGCGTGCAGTTCTCGAGCGGTTGCCCCTATCGCTGCGAATTCTGCGACATTCCGGCGCTCTACGGCCGCATGCCGCGCCTCAAATCGCCCGAACAGGTCACCGCCGAGCTGGACGCCATGCTGCGCCATGGCAATCCCGGCGCGGTCTATTTCGTCGACGACAATTTCATCGCCCACCGCCGCGCCGCGCGCGAGCTGGTGGCGCGGCTCGTCGACTGGCAGCGGCGCAACGGATATCCCGTCGAATTCGCCTGCGAGGCGACGCTCAACATCGCCAAATATCCCGATCTCCTCGCCCAGATGCGCGAAGCCTATTTCACCGCCGTCTTCTGTGGCATCGAGACGCCGGAGCCCGACGCGCT
Source organism: Alphaproteobacteria bacterium (assembly GCA_030037055.1). Lineage (GTDB taxonomy): Bacteria > Pseudomonadota > Alphaproteobacteria > ATCC43930 > CGMCC-115725 > DAHUYF01. Next base: position 3,201 of record JASHRZ010000034.1, on the reverse strand, counting down.
GCACGCGATGGCGAAGGACCACAACACGGACCTGCCCATCCTCGAGGCAATCCGGGTGCTGAACGGTTTCGGCATGGAGGTGGTCGCCGGCATCATCATGGGCCTCGACAGCGATACCTCCGACACGCCGCAGCGCATCCTCGACTTTGTCGAGCGCTCGCAGATCCCGATGCTCACCGTCAATCTGCTGCAGGCGCTGCCGCGCACGCCGCTCTGGGAGCGGCTTGCCGCCGCCGGCCGGCTGGTCGACGCGCCCGCGCGCGAATCCAACGTCGCCTTCCTGCAGCCCTACGACCGCGTGGTGGCGGGCTGGCGCCGCGTCATCGCCGAGGCCTATGCGCCCGAGGCGCTCTACTGCCGCTTCGCCCACAACCTTGTGCACACCTATCCCAACCGCTTCAAGCCGCCGGCGAGCCCGCAGCGCGCCTCCTGGGCCAATCTGCGCAAGGGACTGCGCATCATGGCCAATCTGCTGCTGCGCGCCGGGGCGATCGCGGATTACCGGCGCGTCTTCTGGCGGACGGCGTGGCCGCTGCTGCGCCAGGGACGGGTCGAGGACGTGATCCATGTCGGGCTCGTCGCGCATCATCTCATCACGTTTGCGCGCGATGCGGCCGCCGGCAACCAGAACGCCTCCTTCTATTCCACCAAGCTGCGCGCGCCGGGCGGCGCCGCGCCACTTACGAGCGACGCCGGCCTCCAGTGCGGCCTCGCCAATCCCGGCGATCTCGCCTAATCTCGCCGCCCGATGCGGCTCTCTGCGATCATGGCCTGGCTTCTGGGCGCCGGGCTGCTGGGCACGCTCGTCGCCCTCAACCATCCCGCCCGCGTGCTCGACGCCGTGGCGGCGCTCGGCTTCTGGCTCGCGCTCGTCATCCTGTTCCACGCCGTGCCGCTGGTGGTCGACGCGCTCGCCTGGCAGAGGCTCTTCCTGGCGCCGCCGCCGCTGGCGGCGTTGTGCCGCATCCGCTGGATCGCCGAGGGGGTCAACGGCCTCTTTCCGGTGCCGCATCTGGGCGAGCTGCTGCGCGCCAATCTCGCGCGGCGCATCGCGCGCCCGGGCGAAGCCGGCGCTTCGGTTGTGGTCGATGTCACGCTCGGTGTCGCGACGCAGGTGCTGTTCGCCGCGCTCGGGGTGGTGCTATTCAGCGTGCTCGCCCGCGGTGATGCTTTGGTGCGGAGTACGCTGATCGCGGTGGCCGTGCTCTCGGTCGCCGCCGGCGCCTTCTACTTCCTGCAACGCGCCGGCCTCTTCGCGCTCGCCGCCGCACTGGCCCGCCGCTGGTCGGCGCCGGCGCGGCGCCGGATCGACATGGACGATGCGCGCGCGCTCGACGGCCGCGTGCGCGCGCTCTACGCCAGGCGCGCGGCGCTCCTCGCCTCGGCGCTCTGGCGATTCGCCGGCTGGCTCGCCGGCGCGGGCGAGACCTGGCTCATTCTCTACGGCCTCGGCGATCCGATCGGCTTGGGTGCGGCGGTCATGCTGGAAAGCCTGAGCCAGACGGCGCGCAGCGCCGCCTTCGCCATCCCCGGCGGCCTTGGCGTGCAGGACGGCGCACTGCTGCTGCTCTGCACCCAGCTCGGGCTCGGCGCCGAGATCGGCCTCGCCCTTTCGCTCACCAAGCGCTGCCGCGAGTTGGCGCTGGGCGCGCCGGCGCTGTTCGCGGGCTATGTCATCGAAGCGCGGCGGCTCGCGGCAGCAGACCCATGGCCAGACGCGCCACCGCCGGCATGAGGCGTGGGCGCAGCAGCCGCGGATCATAGGGCGCGAGACGGCGCTCATTTTCGGCAAGGCAAAGGGCGAGGAAGCCTCGAGCGTCGATTTCGATGCCGAGTGCCGCGCCGCCTTTGCGCGTGAAGTTGTCTCCGTCAACCGACTGCGCAATGGAGAGGCGCTTGGCGGTCTGCACCGCGAGCGCCGCGAGGCAGCGCGCGGCGAAGCCCCAGCCGCGCGGCCAGCCCTGCGTCGCCCTGGTATAGGCGACCCAGTTCACGAAGAAGAGGTTGTGGCGCGCCTCCTCCTGGATCACCGGCTCGAACACGCCGACGAGCTCGGGCGGAAAGAAGCCGGTGCGCCGCGCCATCTCGAACAGGCCGAAGGCAAAGAACGAATCGAAGCATTCCCCGTAACCCGTGCGCAGGAACGCCCATAGCGCATCGCGGAGCGGCTGACCACGAATCTCTCCGTTCAGGCGGATGCCGTAAAAGCGCATCATGTGGCCGAGCACCTCCTTGTGCCGGCGCTCCTCGAAGGCGTTGAGGGCCAGCGCGCGGCGGATCAGCCGGTCGGCCGTCGCATCGGCCAGCGCCTGCATTCGCCTTCCGGCGTTCTCCTCGGTCTCGACCGCGACGTCCCAAAATGGCAGGCCGGCCAGCCGCGCCCGCACGTCTTGCGCCAGTTCCGGCCAGTCGATGACCGCAGGACGATAGGGGTCGAAGGTGTCGAGCAGCACCGCGCAGAAGAGCTCCTTGTGCTGCTGCGAACCGATCGCAATCCTGTCACGATTTTTAGGCAAGGCTTGTTCTTGCTCTTGTGCTCGGGTTTGCGTCATGCTTCTGCCGTTTGCGTCGAGCCCGGTGACCCCGGAACGAGATCCCTCCTGCCAACGTTGCAGGAGGCGCGTGGATCAACAAGCCCTTTCGTGCGTCCGGCAATCGCGCCGAGCGCCGCCAAGGATCCCTGCATGGACGCGCGCGCTGTTGCTTTTGCCCCGGCACGGGCGGACCGTTACCCCAAAGCCAGGCTCCGCGTCGGCGTCCTCGTCGACCTGCCCCTCGGGCCGCGCTCCGGCGGCCATGTGCGCTGCTGGGAGCGGCTGGCCCAGGCGGCGCTCGGCTTCGCCGACGCGCTCGACCTGACGGTGCATTTCATCGGCGAGACAGGGGAGGAGCGCGTCCTCGGCGAGACCGTGCGCTACCGCATCGAGCCGCCGGTTTTCGGCACCGAGCGGCTGTCCTTCCTGTCGCACGTCCCGGACCATACCGACCTCGCGCCTCGGCATCGGCGGCTGGAGCGGATGCTGGCGCGCTACAACGTGATCCACACCACCGATGCCTATTTCGCCTATGCCCGCACAGCGCTGCGCTTCGGCGCGCGCCATCATATCCCAATCGTCAACTCCGTGCATACCAACACGCCCGAATACGCCCGCCTTTTCACGGCGCAGACCATCGAAAGGCTGCTCGGGGGCGGCGTAGCGG
>JASHRZ010000424.1 GCA_030037055.1 Alphaproteobacteria bacterium | reverse complement strand
CCAGCAGGCGCCGCAGGTAGCCGTTGCCGCGCTTGCTGATCGGACCGAGCCAGACCTTGCCGCCCGTTCCCGCCTGGCGCGGCACCAGGCCGAGCGAGGCGGCGAAATCGGCGACGCTGCGAAAGGCGCGGGGATCGGTGACCATGGCCGTCATCGCGCTCGACACAATCGGCCCGTAGCCGGGCGCGGTGATCAGGTGGCGGTAGGTGGCATCGTTGCCTCCGGCTGCCACCAGCTGCCGATCGATCGCCTCGAGCCGACGATCGACCTCGCGCAAGATCTGCGCGACCGCCAGCAGCCCCTCGCGCAGCGGACTTTGGCACATGGATGCCGTGAAGAAGGGGCCATCCACCCATCATTGCGGGGCTTTCATGAGCGACCGGGGACTTGAGGAGGCGATCCGCGCTGCCGGCGGCATCACCGAGCTCGCGCGCAGGATCGGCATCTCTCAGCCGTCCGTTTCCAATTGGTCTAGGGTCCCCTCGGAGCGTGTCCTGTCGGTGGAAGCGGCAACCGGTGTCGCGCGTGCGATTCTGCGCCCGGATCTTTACGCCGAACATTCTGGTCAGCTTGACGACGTCGACACCGCGCGCGCACAGGAATATGCGCTGCTCGCTCTTCTGCTGGCGCGTGCGCCGGATGCGACGCTGCTCAAACGGATTGCCAGGCTTCGCCGCAACGCAACGCCGCTCGGCGTCGCGCACGCCGCTTTGGCGCAAGCCGCGGCCGCGGCGAGCGCCGAAAGGATCGCGCGCGAGTTCTTCGAGCTCTTCATCGGCGTCGGGCGCGGCGAGCTCTTGCCCTACGGTTCCTATTATCTGACAGGCTTTCTCAACGAGCGTCCCCTGGCGCGCTTGCGCGGCGATCTGCGTGCGCTCGGCATCGAGCGTGTCGAGCAACAGAATGAGCCCGAGGACCACGCGGCAATCCTCTGCGAGATCATGGCCGGTATCATCGGGGGGCAATTGCCTGCGGCGGCCGAGATGCAGCAGCGACTCTTCGAGAAACACCTCGCTCCGTGGATCGGACGCTTCTTCGCCGACCTGGAGGCGGCTGCGGGCGCCGATTTCTACCGCCACGTCGGTGCGATCGGACGTCTCTTCATCGAGATTGAAAAAGAAGCATTCGCGCTGCCCGCTTGAGCGGGCGTTCGAGGACAGGAGGATTCGGGCAATGGCAAATGAAGGCAAGACGACTCTGGGGCGGCGTCGATTCTTTCGCGTGCTCGGGACCGGCGTGGCGGCCGGCGCCCCGGTGCCGCTCGCGAGCGAGGCAATGGCCGACAGCGAAAGCGAGGACGAAAAGCGCAAGGCCCGCTATCGGGAAACCGACGAGGTCAAAACCTATTACCGCGTCAACCGATATCCGAGGTCGAAGTAAGGGAGGTGCCGCGTGTTGATCAGGCGAACCGAACATCCGGCGGGACGCGGGACGCTTGCCGCCTTGGCGAGCCAATCGGATCACGGCGTCGATCGCCGGACTTTCCTGCGCCGCGCTGGGCTTGCCGCCGGTAGCCTTGCGGCGCTGGAGGCGCTGCCGCTTGCCAGCGTGCGCAGGGCGCAGGCCGGCCCGCCGCCTGCCCCGGGCGCCGCGGTGGCCGTTCGCAAGAGCATCTGCACGCATTGCGCGGTCGGCTGCACGGTAACCGCCGAGGTCGCCAACGGCGTATGGATCGGCCAGGAGCCGAGCTGGAACAGCCCCATTAACCGCGGCTCGCATTGCGCCAAAGGCGCGTCGGTGCGTGAACTCGTCTCCGGCGAGCGGCGGCTCAAATATCCATTGAAGCTCGTCAATGGCCAATGGACCCGCATCACCTGGGATCAGGCCATCGGCGAGATCGGCGACAAGCTGTTGGCGATCCGCGAGCAGTCGGGGCCGGATTCGGTCTACTGGCTCGGCTCGGCGAAATTCACGAATGAAGGCGCCTATATGTTCCGCAAGTTCGGCGCCTTCTGGGGGACCAACAATACCGATCACCAGGCGCGCATCTGTCATTCGACGACGGTCACGGGCGTAGCGAACACCTGGGGCTACGGCGCGATGACCAACAGCTTCAACGACATCCGGAATTCGAAAACCCAGATCATCATGGGCGGCAATCCGGCCGAAGCCCATCCGGTGTCCTTGCAGCACCTTTTGGAGGGAGCCGAGCTCAACAACGCAAACGTCATCGTCATCGACCCGCGCATGACGCGCACGGCCGCGCACGCAACCGAATACGTGCGGCTGCGGCCCGGCACCGATATCCCGGTGCTCTATGGGATGATGTGGCACATCTTGCAGAATGGATGGGAGGACAAGGAGTTCATCGCACAGCGTGTCTACGGCTTCGAGGACGTGCGCAAGGAGATCGAAAAGTGGACGCCCGAGGAAGTCGAACGGGTGAGCGGCGTACCCGGTGAGCAGCTCAAGCGCGTTGCCCAGATGTTCGCGACGCAGAAGCCGGCGACGTTGATCTGGTGCATGGGCCAGACCCAACACACTGTCGGCACCGCCAACGTGCGGACGAGCTGCATCGCGCTGCTGCTCACCGGCAATGTCGGCAAGCCCGGAACCGGCGCGAACATTTTCCGCGGCCACGACAATGTGCAAGGCGCGACCGATGTCGGGCTCGATATCGTGACCCTGCCGTTCTATTACGGCCTCGCCGAAGGCGCGTGGAAGCATTGGGGACGCGTCTGGGAAGTCGACTACGACTACCTGCAGTCCCGGTTCGACTCCAAGAAGATCATGGAGACCCCCGGCATCCCGCTGACGCGGTGGTTCGATGCGGTGCTGCTGCCGAAGGATCATCTGGAGCAGAAGGACAATGTGCGTGCGATGTTCGTGCAGGGGCACGCCAGCAACAGCATCACGCGCATCCCCGAGTCGCTGAAAGGGCTGAGAAAGCTCGATCTGCTGGTGGTGGCCGATCCGCACCCAACGACCTGGGCGTCGCTCGCGGTGGAGGCGGGGCGCAACGACAACACGTACCTGTTGCCGGCCTGCACCCAGTTCGAGGCTTCGGGATCGCGCGTCGCGTCGAACCGTTCGATGCAATGGGGCGAGCAAATCGTCAAGCCGATCTTCGAATCGAAGAACGATCTCGAGATCATGTACCTGCTGGCGACCAAGCTCGGCTTTGCCGACAAGATGTTCAAGAACATCCATGTCGAGAACAACAACCCGCTTCCCGAGGACGTCCTTCGCGAAATGAATCGCGGGAGCTGGTCGACCGGCTACTGCGGCCAGTCGCCGGAGCGCATCAAGCTCCACATGGCCAATCAGAAAGACTTCGATTTGGTCACGATGCGCGCGGAGGAGGGACCTGCCAAGGGCGATTATTACGGGCTGCCCTGGCCGTGCTGGGGCAGTCCGGAGGTCAGGCATCCGGGCACGCCCTTGCTCTACAACACGAACCTCCACGTCATGGCCGGCGGCGGCACCTTCCGCGCGCGCTTCGGCGTCGAGCGCAACGGGGTGAACCTGCTGGCCGAAGGCTCTTACTCGCTCGGTTCGGAGATCAAGGACGGCTATCCCGAATTCACGATGGCCGTGCTGAAGAAGCTCGGCTGGGACGGCGATCTCACGCCTCAGGAGCTTGCGATCATCGAGAAGGTGGCGGGCGGCCCGGACAAAATCGCCGCGGTTTCGTGGTCGACGGACCTTTCGGGCGGCATCCAGCGCGTCGCCATGAAGCATGGCTGCGTTCCCTATGGCAACGCCAAGGCGCGCATGAATGCTTTCGGCTTGCCGGACCCGATCCCGACCCATCGCGAGCCGATCTATACGGCGCGTGTCGATCTGGTCGCCAAATACCCGACGCTGCCAGACGCTAAGCAGTTCCGGTTGCCGAACATCGGCTTCACGGTACAGAAAACGGCGGTGGACAAGGGAATCGCCAAGGAGTTCCCGTTGATCCTCAGCTCTGGCCGGCTTGTCGAATATGAAGGCGGCGGCGAGGAAACCCGATCCAACAAGTGGCTCGCCGAGCTGCAACAGGACATGTTCATCGAGATCAACCCCGCCGACGCCATGGAGCGCGGCATCAAGGACGGGGCCTGGGTCTGGGTGACCGGCGCCGAGAATAGTGCCAAAGCCAAGGTGAAGGCGCTGGTTACCGAGCGCGTGGGTAAGGGCGTCGCTTGGATGCCTTTCCATTTCGGCGGCTGGTTCGCCGGCAAGGATCTGCGGCCGAAGTACCCGCAGGGCGCCGATCCCATTGTGCTCGGCGAGAGCGCGAACACCATCACGACCTACGGCTACGATCCGGCAACCGGGATGCAGGAACCCAAGGTCACCCTGTGTCAGATCAGAGCGGCATGAGGAAAAGAACAAAATGGCTCGGATGAAATTCCTCTGCGATGCCGACCGTTGCATCGAATGCAATGCCTGCGTCACCGCTTGCAAGAACGAGCACGAAGTGCCGTGGGGCATCAATCGCCGCCGCGTGGTCACCCTCAGTGATGGTAAACCCGGGGAACGCTCGGTATCGATGGCCTGCATGCATTGCACCGATGCGCCGTGCCAGGCGGTGTGCCCGGTGAACGCCTTCTACACCACGGCGGACGGCGTGGTGCTGCATTCCAAGGACATCTGCATCGGCTGCGGGTACTGCTTCTATGCCTGCCCGTTCGGCGCGCCGCAATATCCGCGCGTCGGCAATTTCGGCACGCGCGGCAAGATGGACAAATGCACGTTCTGCGCCGGGGGTCCGGAAAAGGACAACACCATGGCCGAGTACGAGAAATATGGAGCCAATCGCCTGGCCGAAGGCAAGCTGCCGCTCTGCGCGGAGATGTGCTCGACCAAGTCCTTGCTCGCCGGCGATGGTGAAATCATCGCGCAAATCTACAAGGAGCGCGTGCTCAAGCGCGGCTATGGCTCCGGCGCCTGGGGCTGGAAGACCGCCTATCGCGAGACCATCACTTCATGACGTGTCTCGCCGCGGCCGGCGTCTCGACGAACGCGCGGGGTGGGGAGGAATTGGCATGACGGCATCTGTCGTGAGACTTTGCATCGTCGTGGCGATGGCGGCGCTGCTCGCGCTGGCGCCGTCTCCGCGTCCCGCGGCGGCACAGCAGCCGGCTTCGGTCGATCCGACGGCGAACGCGGTTCACGAAGAGCAGCTCCTGCAACAGTTCAAGACGATCAGGGGCCTCGGCAGCATTCCCGACACGAAATCCTACACGCTCGAGCAGCCCGCAGGCCGCGACTGGCGTTACTTCCACGAGGTGACGCTGCGCTGGATCGGCGCCGTCGCCATTCTCGGCATGCTGGCCGTGCTCGTTGTTTTCTATCTGTCGCGCGGCATGGTGCGCATCGAAAGCCGACGATCGGGGCGCACCATCGTGCGTTTCAACGCCACCGAGCGATTCATGCATTGGATGACGGCGGCCTGCTTCGTCGTCCTCGCCTTGTCGGGACTCAATATCACTTTCGGCAGACCGCTGCTGCTGCCGCTGATGAGCCCCGAGGCCTTCACCGCCTGGTCGGAGTGGGCGAAGTACGCTCACAACTACCTGAGCTTCCCGTTTACGCTCGGCGTCATCCTGATCTTCTTCATGTGGGTCGCCGGCAACATCCCGAACCGTGTCGATGTCGAATGGTTCAGGCGCGGCGGCGGCATGATCGGACATGATCATCCGCCGGCTTACCGCTTCAACGGCGGCCAGAAGGCAATCTACTGGATCGTGGTGCTGGGCGGAGCCGCGATCGCCGTGAGCGGCTATGTCTTGATATTCCCGTTCTACGGGACGGACATTCAGACCATGCAGACCGCCGAGATGGTCCATGGCGTCGTCGCCGTGCTCTTCATTGCCGCCATGCTCGCTCACATCTATATCGGCACGATCGGCATGGAAGGCGCCTTCGAGGCGATGGGCCAAGGCACGGTGGATCTCAATTGGGCCAAAGAGCATCATAGCCTGTGGCTCGAGGAGGAACGCGCTCGCACCGGACTCGGTCGATCGCAACGGCAGCCAAACGCCGCGCCCGGGGAGTAGCGCAAGTCGTCGGTTGATCGATGGTCGGCTGCGCACTTTGGCGCGGCGGGCTGGTCACGCCAGCGAGGGCGTGGTCGGCGACGTGGCCGGAGTAGCGCCGATCGCCCCGCGCGGCATCTCGCCACCGGCGCCGATTGCGGCGTCGCTGCGCTCGTTTCCGGCAATGCCCAGAAGGCGCTGGTGCTGCTTGTCGATTGGTGGCGGCCGAAGGCCGGACGATCCCGGTGCGCCAGGGCTTCGACGCGCTCCGCCCCGAGCGTCGCGGCGAGCCGAGCGGGCCTGCCGCACGGTAATGGTGATGCGCTCGGACATGACCGGCGGCTCATGCGGCAGGTGCTGCCAATCGCCCAGCACGAGCTGCAGCGTATGCCTTCCCGGCGGCAAGGTCAGCACCGTCTCGGTCTGCCCTTTGCCGAAATGCAGGTGATGCTCGTCATTGGGGATAGGGAATTTGAGCGCATCGCCCTCGAGTGTGGCGTCGACCAGCAGATGATGGTGGCCGGTGTTCGGCTGGTTCTCGACCCCGGCCGGCGAGACGCCCATGCCGGAGAGGCCGAAGCGGACGACGAACGGGCGCTTGACGGGCTGTCGGCTTGTCGCGGCGCCTGACGTCGGCCCTCCCGCCGGAGATCGACCACGAGTCCCTCCTTCTCGCCGCTCTTGAGATCGCTGTCCTTCCCTTCGAGCCGGGCAAGCCGATCGACCCGCCCGATTGTCGGCGACGGTGCGGTCACCGACACTCCGCTCCTTGTGCCGAGTTCGAAAAAGGCTTCGCGCGCGATGGAGCGCGGGATGTCGGAAGGCCAGGCGCGGCGGGACGGGTCTTGATGGGGCAGGAACGGTCTCTCTCGGGAAAGCCGAGGTGATCGCCGGGCCCGCGGACTGGCGCCGCAATCCCGCCGCAAACGCGGCTAGCCGTCTTTTTTGTGCCACGGGATTTCGCTACACCTGCGGCGCCGCGCGATCGCAATCGGAGCAGGGGAGCGATGCAACAGCGCTGGGGGCTGCCCATCGTCGCCTGGCCGTCGCGGCTCAGGCCCAATTACTGGGACGGCATCGCGCTGCCGCTGGTGCTCGGCACGCTCGTGCTGATCGGCTGGGCGAGCCGGCAGATGAGCCTGCCCTATCGCCTCGGCGAGACGCTGCCGCTGTCGCTCGACCCCAGCCATCTGCCGGAATACGGTCTGCGCACGGTGCTACGCATGGCACTGGCGCTCGCCGTCTCGCTGGTCTTCAGTCTCGCCTATGCCGCGCTCGCCGCCAAGAGCAAGCGCGCGGAGAAGTTGCTCATTCCTGTGCTCGACATTCTCCAATCGGTGCCAATCCTGGGCTTCCTGTCGATCACCGTGACCGGCTTCATCGCGCTCTTCCCCGGCAGCCTGATGGGCTACGAATGCGCGGCTATCTTCGCCATCTTCACCTCGCAGGCCTGGAACATGACGTTCAGCCTGTACCAGTCCTTCCTCGGCGTGCCGCAGGATCTGCGCGAGGCGGCGCGGATGTATCATCTCTCGTCCTGGCACAGCTTCTGGCAGCTCGAAGTGCCCTTTGCGCTGCCGAGCCTGGTCTGGAACATGATGATGTCGGTCTCCGGTGGCTGGTTCTTCGTCGTTGCCTCCGAGGCGATCAGCGTCGCCGGCCAGGACGTGAAGCTGCCCGGCATCGGCTCCTACATCGCGCTCGCCATCGATCGGCGCGATCTCGCCGCGGTGGGCTACGCCATCCTCGCCATGCTGGTCCTCATCCTGATCTACGATCAGCTGCTGTTCCGTC
>JASHRZ010000423.1 GCA_030037055.1 Alphaproteobacteria bacterium | reverse complement strand
GGACAAAGGTGATCTGCAGATAGCCGAGACCGCCGGTCACGCCGCCGCCGATCTGGCCGCCAAAGCCGAACGGAACCAGTTCGAACCCGTTGCCCGCCCCGCCCAGGCCCCCCTGCACCGCCGGGCCGACGCCCAGGGTGGCCGATGCTTTGCCGCCGATATAGCTGCCTGCGAGGCCGCCAGGATTGACGCTTCCTCGTCCGAACACGATGTAGTCCATCTCGGCCTGGCGTTCGATCTCGAGGTCGACGCCGATCAGGATACCGCTGATACCGGTATAGCGCTGCGGACCGCCAGCGCCGCTATAGCTGCAGTCGACAGGAATCTTGGAGAAGAGGACGTAGGTCGAGCCGGGCCCGGTCTTGGTGCAATCAAGATGGCCCAGGATCGCCAGACCCCCGTCATCGGCGCGGGCTTCGCCGCCCGGCACGAAGATTGTGGCCGCAACGCCAATCACCAGTGCGAATTTCGACGAAAAGATGCCTTTCCCGTTCATGGCGACCTCCCAGAAGATGATCCGTGTCAGCGCACAGGAGTTAGTAACGCTCGCGGCGCCCGGATGGTTCCCGAACCCTCGCAGGTGCCATACTGCCCCGCTCGAGGCCGGCAGGATAGAGCTAATGTCGGCTTGGCCTGGTCCAGCCCCCTCGTGCTCCACTCGCAGGGGATGACGACATGTGTCAAAGCTCTGAGAAGCGGTACTCGGCCGATTGGCCAGCTCGGCAAGATGGCTCTCCCCGATGCCGCGGCCTGACCAATTGCACCGCCACGAACAGGGTTCCGACGCCGGCGCTGCTTGGAGCGCGTCCATAGCGATCATGCGAGCGGACATCGACATCAAACATTTCCGCCGGGACGCAATTCCCCCGCCGGTCGGTCAAGAAGACGGACATGAAATCTGATTTAATCGGGTTTCGTCGCCGCAAACGATGTGCACCGCGAACTCCCCCTGACTGTTTGTGACGCGACCGCAAAATTGATCGGCTTCTTAAATAATTGCTAACGATGCGCGTTGAACATGACAGCCATCGAATCCCGCCGCGCGGCGCGCCGTCGATGCGTGGCGGAGGGCATCCGGCAAAAGGAGCGCGTGGATGAGGATGGGACATCTCGCCGGGGCCGCCCTCGGCATCGCCGTCGCCGCGCTGGTCGCGGCATTGCCGGCTTCCGCCGAGAATGGCGTCAGCGGCGATAAGATCGTCTTCGGCCAAGCCGCCGCCCTCGACGGGCCGGCCGCGGCGCTCGGTCAAGGCATGCGCGAGGGCCTACTCGCCGCCTTCGACGAGGCCAACAAGGCCGGCGGCGTCAAGGGCCACAAACTCGATCTGATCTCCGTCGATGACGGCTACGAGCCGAACAAGTCGATCGCTGCCGCGAAGAAGCTCATCGACGAGGACAAGGTCTTCGCCCTGGTAGGCTCGGTGGGAACGCCGACTTCCGCGGCGGTGCAACCGATCGCGGCGGAAGCCGGCGTCCCCTTCATCGGCGCCTTCACCGGCGCCGAGTTCCTGCGCGATCCCTACAAGCCCGGCGTCGTCAACGTCCGCGCCTCCTATTTCCAGGAGACCGAGACGATGGTCGAGCACCTCACCAAGGATCTCGGTGTCACCCGCATCGCCATCTTCTATCAGGACGACGCCTTCGGCCAGGCCGGGCTTGGCGGCGTGAAGCGTGCGCTCGACAAGCGCAACATGCAGCTCGTCGCGGAGGGGACCTATGAGCGCAACACCACCGCCGTGAAGGCCGCTCTTCTCGCCATCAAGAAGGCCAACCCCGAGGCGGTGATCATGATCGGCGCCTACAAGCCCTGCGCCGAGTTCATTAAGCTCGCCCATCAGATCAAGCTTGAGGCGACCTTCGTCAACATCTCCTTCGTCGGCAGCGACGCGCTCGCCAAGGAGCTCGGACCCGACGGTGCCGGCGTCGTCGTCACCCAGGTGGTGCCGCTGCCGGAGGACGCCTCGATCGAGCTGGTGAAGCGCTACCAAGCGGCGCTCAAGGCGGCGAAGCCCGACGCCAAGCCAGGCTTCGTGTCGCTCGAGGGCTACATGGCTGGCCGCCTCGTCGTCGCGGCGCTGAGCAAGGTCGAGGGCGACATCACGCGCAAGGCCCTGCTCGAGGCGATCGCCAAGACCGGAAGCTTCGATCTCGGCGGCGTCACGCTCGCCTATGGTCCCGACAACAATCGGGGCTCTGGTCACGTGTTCCTCACCGTGATCCAGCCGGACGGCGGCTTCAAGGCGGTGGACAAGCTGGCGAAAGTGGGCGGCTGACGCGATGAGGAAGCCGAAGATAGCCAAGGTTTCGACGCCGATCTCCGCCCGCATGAGCCGAGGCGCCGGCGGCTTCGGCCTGCGCACCAGGCTTTTCTTCGCCTTCGGCGCGGTCGCCGGCCTTACCGTCCTTGCCAGCGCAATTGCCTTCATCTCCTATAACGATGTCGGCCGCGCGCTGGGCGGCATCGCCGGCGAAAGCCTGCCGGCGATGAGCGCCTCGGTCCGGCTAGCCAAGAGCAGCGCCGAGATCGTCTCGATCGCTCCGGCGCTGCTGGCGGCGCGCGACATGAAGGAGCGCGACGCGACGCTGGCCGCAGCGCGTGCGGACGAACGCGCGCTGCAACAGACGATCGACGAGATTGCCGTGTCGGGCGGAGCGCAGTCGACCGAGTCGCTCCGCGGCGCGGCAACCGAAATGAACAAGAATCTCGGCGAGCTCGCCGCCGCGGTGGAACGCCGGATCGGCTCTCGCGGCGCGGTTGCCGCGCTCGAGGACCGCATCCGCGCCACCCACGGCGCCATCGCCGCCGTCCTGGCGCCGCTCGCCGACGACGCATCCTTCGATCTCGTGACGGGCTTGCAGAACGCTACCGACGCCAAGGATCCCGCGGCGATCCGCCAGCACCTGTCGGATCTCGCCGACAAGCAGGTTGTCGCGCTCCAGGCGATGTCCGACCTGCGCGCCGACGGCAACCTCGTCCTCGGCCTTCTGACCGAGGGCGCCGGGCTTTCGAGCAAGGACCTCCTGCCGCCGCTGCTCGACCGATTCAACGCCGCCGCCAATCACCTGGAAAAATCGCTCGCCGCGCTCAAGGACGACGCCGTCGCCGCGCCGCTGCGCGAGCCCGTCGGCGAGCTGCTCCAATATGGCCGCGGCGACAGCAGCCTCTTCGCAATGCGCAAGGCCGAGCTCGAGGCGGAAGCCGCGGGCGAGGCGGCGCTCGTCGCCAACCACAAGCTTGCCGGCACGCTCGAGGAGGCCGTCTCGACGGTGGTGGCGAAGAGCGAGGATACGGCCGCTAGGGCGGCGGCGACTACAGACGCCGCGATAGCGCGCGGCCGCGTGCTGCTCATCTCCGTCGCCGTCGCCAGCCTCGTCGTCGCGCTGGTGATCGGCGCATTCTATATCGGCCGCACCGTGGTGCGGCGCCTGAGCGTGCTGCGCGACAGCATGGCCGAGATCGCCGGCGGCAATTTCGACGCGGCGATTCCCGCCGGCGGGCGCGACGAGATCGCCGAGATGGCCTCGGCGCTCGTCGTCTTCCGCGACAACGGCCGCGCGGCGAAGCTCGCCGAGCAAGAGGCTGCTGCCGAGCGCCAGCGCATGGCCGAGCAGCGGCGTGCCGATCTCCTGTCGCTCGCCGAAGGTTTCGAGACCAGCGTCAGGAGCGTCGTCCAGACGGTGACGGGAGCGGCCAACAAGATGCAGACGGCCGCCGCCGGCATGGCCGAAACGGCCCGGCAGGCGAGCGATCGGGTGGCCGCCGTCGCCGCCGGCTCGAGCGAGGCCTCCTCCAATGTGCAGACGGTGGCGACGGCGGCCGAGGAGCTGTCGATATCGACCGCGGAGATCGGCCGCCAAGTGTCGGAATCGGCCGAGGTCGCCGCGCGCGCCGTGGCCGAGGCGCGGCGCACCGACGAGAAGGTGCAAGGCCTCGCCGAGGCGGCGCGGCGGATCGGCGACGTGGTGTCGCTCATCAACGACATCGCCAGCCAGACCAATCTGCTGGCGCTCAACGCCACCATCGAGGCGGCGCGCGCCGGCGACGCGGGCAAGGGCTTTGCCGTCGTGGCGAGCGAGGTTAAGGCGCTGGCGACCCAGACCGCCAAGGCGACCGAGGACATCGCCGCGCAGGTCGGCGAGATCCAGGGCGCGACCCGCGACGCGGTCGGCGCCATTGCCATAATCGCCAAGACGATCGGCCGCATCAGCGAGATCGCCACCACCGTCGCTTCGGCCGTCGAGGAGCAGAGTGCCACCGCCCGCGAGATCGCACGCAACGTGCAGCAGGCCGCAAAGGGCACGCATGATGTCTCAGCCAACATCGCCGGCGTCACCCAGGCGGCGAGCGCAACCGGCGGCGCCGCAGAAGTTGTGCTTGGCTCGGCCGCCGCGCTCGCCGGCGAGGCGCGAAAGCTTAGCGACGAGGTCGACCGCTTCCTGGGCGGCGTGCGCGCGCGCTGAAACCCCGCGCCGACGCGGCTACTGCGGCGCCAGCCGCGCTTCGAGATTGTAGAGTGCGACGACGTTGTCGCGCAGGATCCATCGCTTCTCGTCGGCGCTGAGTCCACTGGTATGCTTCTCGAGCATCTCCTGGCTCCACGGCCAGGTCGAATCGCTGTGCGGGAAGTCGTTCGCCCACATCAGCCGGCGCGGATTGCAGCGCTTGACCGCGTCGAACGCCGTCCAATCGTCCTGAAAGGTGAGATAGACGTTCTCGGCGAAATACTCGCTCGGCAGCCGCTGCATCTCCTCGCATTTGAGCCAGTAGCGGTGGCGCTTGTAGGCGTGGTCCATGCGATACATGAAATGCGGCGCCCAGCCCGCATCGGCCTCGACGCACACGACCTTGAGGCGCGGGTGGCGCTCGAACACGCGGCCGAAGATGAAGGTGCCGATGATGTCCTGGCAGCCGCGGATGATCGCCTGGAAGCTGTTGATGCGCGGCCCGCGCCGTTGCGTCAGCCGGTCGGCTTTCGAGGTCAGGATGTGGAAGGAGAGCGGCAGGTCAAGCGCGACCGCCGCGGCATAGAAGGGATCATAGATCGGGTGGTCGTAATCCTCGAGCTGGGGATCGCCCGGCATCATCATGCCGACGAAGCCCATCGCCTTGGCGCGCTCGAGATCGGCAATGCCTTCCTCGACCGAGCGCATCGCCGTCTGGGCGTGGCCGAAGAGCCGCTCGGGGAACGCCGCGCAATAGGCCTGTAGCCAACGGTTATAGGCCTCGAAGCAGGCCTGCTTGTAATCGAAATCCGGATGGTTGCAGAGCATCATGCCGACCGTCGGATAGAGCAGCTCGGCGGCGATGCCATCGCGGTCCTGGTCGGCAAGCCGGGCGGTCGCGTCCCAGCCGCCGCGATGCAGCTCCGCGAAATTGGCGCCGCTCATGCGCAGCTCCCGCGGATCCTTGCCGGCCGCGGCGATCAGCCCCATGGGAATGGGTTGCTCGAGGCCTTCGATGACGAAGATGTCGCCATGCTGTTCAGAATGCGCGAGCCGCGGCGCCCGCTCGCGGTAGCGAGGCTCGATGTGGTCGATGTAGCAGTTCGGCGGCTCCGTGACATGGGAGTCGGCCGAGACCGGCTTGAAGACCATCGCGTCCCTCCACCCTCTTACCGGGTCGCCGCGCTCCGCGACCTCGCCTTTGCGCAGGCCGGCTCCTTTCGGCCGGTCGCTTGAGCCTAGCCCATCCGGCGCCTGCCGTCTCGTCGCGGATGTGCTTTCCCTTCTAATCGCGCACGCGATCCGCTTATGATGCGGGGTCGGGGAAGCCGGCTTCCCGCGCGGCGCGGCACCCCAGGGAGGATCGCGGATGCTGCACCAGGATCAGGTGGAACAGGCCCGCAAGCTGCTCGCATATCTCGAAACCCGCACCACGGCGCTGGCCGACGGCGTCTACCGCAATCCGGTGAGCGACTACACCTCTCCCCAACAGGCGGCGCGCGAGCGCGATCTGTTCTTCCGCCGCGGTCCCTTGTGCATCGGGTTGAGCTGCCTCTTGCCCAAGGCGGGCGATTTCCTGACGCACGATTATGCCGGCGTGCCGATCCTGCTGGTACGGCAACCCGACGGTTCGCTGCGCGCTTTCCTCAATGTCTGCCGCCACCGCGGCGCGCGCCTGGCGGAGGGGCGCGGCGCCGGCGCCCGGGATTTCTCCTGCCCTTATCATGGCTGGTGCTACGGGCTCGACGGCGCCTTGCTGGCGCGTCCGGACGAGAGCTCCTTCGCCGAGATCGACAAAGCCGCGAGCGGCCTGCGCGAGCTGCCGCTCGTCGAGAAATACGGCCTGATCTGGCTCAGCCCGACGCCGGGAGCCGGCTTCGACATCGACGCGCTGTTGGCCGGGCTGGAGCGGGATCTCGCCGCCTATCGCCTCGAATCCTATCATCACTACGAGACGCGCGTGCTGCAACGGCGCATCAACTGGAAGGTCGCCGTCGACACCTTCCTCGAGCTCTATCATCTAAACGTGCTGCACCCGCGCACGGTGGGCCCGATCCTTTATACCAACCTCGCGACCTTCGACGCTTTCGGACGCAACCTGCGCATGATCGGCGCGCGCCGCACCATCGGCGAGCTGCGCGAGACCTCGGAGGCGGCGTGGAACCTCATCCGCCACAGCGCCGTCGTCTGCGTGCTCTTTCCCAATACGGTCCTCATCATGCAGGGCGACCATCTCGAGACCTGGCACATCTTCCCGGCGGGCAACGGCGTCGACGAGTGCCAGATGTATGCCTCGCTCTACACGCCGGAGCCGGCGCTCACCGACAGCGCCCGGCGGCATTGGGACCGCAACATGGAGCTGTTGATGGCGACGGTGGAGAAGGAGGACTTCCCGCTGTCGGAAGGTATGCAGCGGGGCTTCTATTCCGGCGCGCAGCAGGACGTCATCTTCGGCCGGAATGAGCCGTCGCTGCAGCACTTCCACAAATCGGTGAAGGCCGCGCTCGCCGCTTCCGGCGGCTAGCACCCCGCGGAGAAGGAGCTCGCGCACGACATGAGCCTCCACAGCATTTCGCTCCCGGACATCCTTCGGCGCAACGCCGAGGTTTTTGGCGAGCGCACCGCCTTCCTCTGTCAGAGCCGCCGCGTCAGCCATGGCGACCACCTGCGCCGGGTCGAGCGGCTCGCGGCGGGGCTGTCCGAAGCCGGCGTCGCGGCCGGCGACCGCGTCGCTGTT
This sequence comes from Alphaproteobacteria bacterium, assembly GCA_030037055.1. Taxonomy (GTDB): domain Bacteria; phylum Pseudomonadota; class Alphaproteobacteria; order ATCC43930; family CGMCC-115725; genus DAHUYF01. The sequence goes on along the minus strand of JASHRZ010000423.1, from coordinate 1,717 downwards.
CTGGCGCACAATTCGCTCGAATTTGTCGATCTCTACGGCGCCGCCGCCTGGCTCGGCGCCATCCTGCTGCCGGTGAACTGGCGGCTTGCCGCCGAAGAGATCGCCTATATCCTCGCCGACGGCGCACCGAAGCTGGTCATCGCCGATGCGGAGTATCAGCCCGCCATCGCGGGGCTCGCATCCTCGCTGCCATCGGTCGCCTTCTATTACGGGCTCGGCGGTGCGCTGGCGCCGTTCCGGGCTTTCGCCGAGCTTGCCGGTTGCGCCGCAGCACCGCCCGCACCCGCGTCCGGCGGCGATGACGGGGCCGTGATCATCCACACCGCGGCGGTCGACGGGCACCCGCGTGGCGCGCTGCTCTCTCAAGCGAATCTGATCGCCGCCGCCGGCCAGATGGCGGGGTGCTGGCAGCTCGACGAACGCGATGTCGGCCTCGTCGCCTTGCCGCTCTTTCACATTGCCGGCCTCGGTCTCGTCCAGGGCGTCCAGCGCGCGGGCGGCGCCTCGCTCATCCTGCGGAAATTCGATGCGGAAGAAGCGGCGCGCCTTGTCGCGGCGGAGCGGGCCACGGTCTTCGCCGAGTTCGCGCCGATGTTGGGCGCGCTGCTCGACAAGGCGGCGGAGATCGGCGCCAGCCTTGCGAGCCTGCGCGCGGTGAGCGGCCTCGACACGCAGGAGACAATCGCCCGCTTCGAGGCGGCCTGCCCCTCGGCGCGCTTCTGGTCGGGCTACGGCCAGTCGGAAGTCTCGGGCTTCGTCACGCTCTCGCCCTGGCGCGAGCGGCCGGGATCGGCCGGGCGCGCCACGAACCTCAATCTGGTGGCGGTGGTGGACGAGCTCGACCGCCCGCTGCCGGCGAACGAGATCGGCGAGATCGTGGTGCGCGGTCCGTTGGTCTTTCGCGGCTATTGGCGGCGCGATGGCGACAACGCTGTCGCCTGGCGCAACGATTGGCACCACACCGGCGATCTCGGCCGCTTCGACGCGGACGGCTATCTCTGGTACGCCGGCCGCTCGCCGGCCAAGGAGCTGATCAAGCCCGGCGGCGAGAATGTCTATCCCGCTGAAGTCGAGCGGACCATCCGCGAGCACGCTTCCATCGCCGATGTCGCGGTCATCGGCGTGCCCGACGCGCAATGGGGCGAGGCGGTGAAGGCGGTCTGCGTCTGCCGGCCCGGGATGTCCGTGACCGCCGCGGCACTGATCGATTTCGTGGGCGGCCGCATTGCCCGCTACAAGAAGCCGAAGCACGTGGTCTTCGTCGCGGCGCTGCCGCATACCGCGAACGGGCAGGTCGACCGCGCCAAGGTGAAAGAAGAGCACGGCCGCGCCTGAGGCGGGAAGGCGGCGAAACCGGAGTGGAGGGGCATCGCATGCTGGAAGGCAAGGTCGCCATCGTCACCGGCGCGGCGCGCGGGCTCGGGCGCGAATTTGTCCGCGTTCTCGCCGAGGCCGGCGCCAAGGTCGTCGCCGCCGATCTCCGGGATTGCGCCGAGACGGCGGCGCTGGCTGGCGCCAACGCCGCCGCCGACGCCGCCATGGATGTCGCGGACATGAAATCGGTGCAGGCCATGGTCGCCCGCACGGTCGAGCGCTTCGGCCGCGTCGACATCCTGGTCAACAACGCCGCGCTCTATGGCACGCTCAAAGGCGGCCGGTTCGACGCCATCGACGAAGCGGCGTGGGACGACGCCATGCGCGTTAACGTCAAGGGCAT
>JASHRZ010000422.1 GCA_030037055.1 Alphaproteobacteria bacterium | reverse complement strand
CAGCAGGTGCGCGTCACGGTCGAGCTCGACCAGACGGTGCCGATCAGGGCCGACGCAGTCGCCTCGCTCGAGTTCCAGGGCCTCACCGGCACCTCCTATATCGAGATCAGCCCCGGCAGCCAGAAAGCCCCGCCGCTCGAAGTCCTGCCTGGTCAACGCTATCCCGTCATCGCCTCGAAGCCATCCGGGCTCGAACGGGTCTTCGCCAGCGCGCCTGAGGTGCTGGCCCGCCTGCTCGACGTCGCCAACAACCTCAACGCCATCCTCAACGAGCGCAATCGCACCGCCATCACCGAGACGCTGGACAATGTGCGGCGGCTCACCGGCGCGGCCGCTGAGCGTACCGACGATCTCAAGGCCATAATCGCCGACGCCGCGGTGGCGATGCGCGACCTGCACAGCGCGCTGTCCTCGGTCGATCAGACGCTGGTCGACATGCGCCGGCTCGTCGGCGAGAAAGGCGAGGCGCGCGGCGCACTGCAGGCGATCGACGGCGCCGCGCGCAAGCTCGACAAGCTTGAAACCGATCTCGACGCTCTTGTGCAGGAGAACCGCCCGCCGCTGCACGATTTCACTCAGCGGGGCCTCAATGAGCTGAGCCAGCTCATCGTTGATGCGCGCAGCCTGGTCGGCGAGCTGACCCGGCTCACCGACGAGATCGAGCGCGATCCCGCGCGCTTCCTGTTCGGCGGCGGCCGCCGCGAGGGGTATCAACCGCGATGATCCCCCTGCCGCGCCGACTCGTCCTCGCCGTGCTGGCGCTGACCTCCGCCTCCTGCAGCAGCCTGCTGCCGCTGGGCGGCCCGCCGCCCCATCTCTACACCCTCACCCCGGCGAGCGATTTTCCCGCGGGCGGCGCCCGCGTCTCCTGGCAGCTGCTGGTCGACCTACCCTCAAGCCCCGCCGCGCTCGACAGCGAGCGCATCGCCTTGAGCCGCAGCTCCACCACCATCGACTATTTCGCCGACGCCGCCTGGACCGACCGCGCGCCGCTCATGCTGCAATCGCTGCTCGTTCAGTCCTTCGAGAATTCCGGTCGCATCGGCGCCATCGCCCGCGAGTCGCTGGCGCTGCGCGCGGACTACATTCTGCTGCCGGAGATCCGGGATTTCGAGGCCGAGTATGGCGCCGCTGCCGCGCCCCTCGCCCATCTGCAGCTCGGCGTCAAGCTGGTCCGGATGCCCGACCGCGCCATCGTCGCGCAGCAGCGCTTCGATGCCACGGCGCCGGCCGCGGCGAACCAGGTGCCGGTGATCATCGAGGCCTTCAACACGGCCTTCCATCAGGCGGCGCGGCAGATCGTCGAATGGACGCTCGCGACCGGCCGATGACGGCTTGCCAGCGCCATCGCACCGGCCGGTAAGGGAAGCCGAGGTTCGCATGGTGGATTTCGCCCGCTTGGACCGCGCCCTGCTCGAGGCCATGGCGGCGGCGGGCGGCGAGGTGATGAAATGCCGGCGCGTGCTGGCGAGGGGCGGCGATACGGTGATGAGCGAGGCGCTCGGCCGCGCGCCGGATGCGGTCGAGTGGAGCCATTATCCCGCCGGCGACGTCTACGATCCCCTGTCGCACGCGCAGTATTTCTATCATCTCCATCCGGCGGGGCAGCGGCCGCCGGGCGAGCACGGCCATTTCCACGCCTTCCTGCGGCCGCGCGGGATGCCGCCGGGGGCGCGGCCGCTGATCATGCCCGAACTCGCCATCGCCGATTCGCCCGCAGCGCCGCCGGCGCCGCAGCCCAATCAAGGCGCCGACAATGACGAGTTCAGCCATCTCGCCGCCATCGCCATGGATGCGGCGGGAGAGCCGGTGCGGCTCTTCACCACCAACCGCTGGGTCACCGGCGAGACCTGGTATGCCGCCGCCGATGTCGCCGCCATGCTCGACCGCTTCGTCATCGACCTGGCGCGGCCGTCGCGGCCGCTGAACCGCTGGATCACCGCGCTCTTCGCGCTGTTCCGCCCGCAGCTGATCGAGCTGGTTCATGCCCGCGACCAGGCCGTCATGTCGTTTCGCCGGCGCCGGCGCGGCAAGGTGCATGTGTTAGAGGACCGCCGGCTCGAGGTAACTTCCTCGGTCGATATCGACGTCGACGACCAGATCCGCCGCGTGGCGCTGGCCTTGAAGCAGGTCGCCTAGCAGCGCCCGAGCAGCCCCTCCCTTGAGCAGGGCTATCGCATATGCCGCCGCGCTTCGCTCGCCCAAATGTCCTGCGTGTGGTGAAGCCGATATGCGATTGCCCTGTCATTGAGGAAACGATCGTCCATCGGCCGCTGGCGCGACAAACGCGGCCTTGGCAGTCCGCCGTAACCATGATCGCCGTGTCCGGTCGCGGCGCTTAATCAAACATTAGGGCTCCCTGGGGGATGATGGGCGCGCCAGCCGACGCCTCTGCCGTCGGCGCAATCAAGGTGTAGCCGAGGCCATGACGAACACCCTCTCCGCATCGGATGTCGAGCGGCTGCTGCGCGATCCGTCGGTGGACGCGCGCGCCGACGTCGCGGCCAAGGTGGCGCAGCAAGTCGGTGGCTCCAGGCTCTCGCCCGAGGAGCGGACCATTGCCGAAGACATCGTCCGCGTGCTGACGCGAGACGCGGCGATCCGCGTGCGCCAGGCGCTTGCCGACCAGCTCAAGGAGAGCCGCACCGTGCCGCGCGACGTGGCGCTGGCCCTCGCCCACGACGTCGATGCGGTGTCGCTGCCCATCCTCACCCATTCATTGGTGCTGAGCGACGAGGATCTCGTCGAGATCATTCGTTGCAGCGGCGGTGCCAAGCAGGCGGCGATCGCCGGGCGCGAGCGCGTCTCGGCCGCGGTCGCCGAGGCGATCGTCGCCGCCGACGAGCCCGCCGCGCTGGCGACGCTGGTCGCCAATGATGGCGCCGAGCTCAAGGAAGAGACGCTGCAGCGCGTCCTCGACCGCCATGGCGGCAACGACCTCATCAAGGAGCCGATGGCGCGGCGCGCGCAGCTTCCGGTCACCGTTCTCGAACGGCTGGTCGCAGCGGCTTCCGCCGGCATCCGCGACATCCTCTCCAAGCGCAACGACCTGCCGAGCCATCTCGCCAGCGACCTCGTGCTCAACACGCGCGAGCGCGCCACCGTCAGCCTGCTGTCGCCGACCTCGCCGGCGGCCGAGGCGCTGCAGCTGGCGGAGCATCTGCAGCGCAGCGGCCGGCTCACGCCGTCGATCATTATCCGCGCGATCTGCCTCGGCGATCTCGCTTTCGTCGAGGCGGCTTTCGCCGTGCTTGCCGACATTCCCGTGCACAATGCGCGCCTGTTGATGTACGACGCGGGTCCGCTCGGCTTCAAGGCGGTGTTCGAGCGCTGCCGGCTGCCGGCGGAGTTCTTCGAGCTGTTCCGGATCGGTCTGCGCGTGGCGCAGCAGACCGATTTCGACGGCGGCGAGAATGATCGCGAGCGGCATCGCCGCCGTACGCTCGAGCGCATCCTGACGCAATACGAGACGATCGGCGACATCGGCGCCGAGGATCTCGACTATCTCCTCGGCAAGCTGCGCGCCGCCGCCGTCGCCGCGGCCTGACCTCGTCCAACCGGCGGGCGACAAGGCTCGCAGCCGAGCGCAACATTCCCGGCCGCGCTAGCGCGGCTGGGTCGCCTCGGTTGCTTGCGGCGCAGGCGGCGCGCCGGCTTCACCCGGCAGGTTGCCGGCGCGCAGGCAGGCTTGCCGTGCCGCCTCGCGCTTGGCGTTCGACTCGCGGGTGTAGTCGGGAAAGGCCTTGCGCGCCGCCTGGGTGCATTTGTCCATTGCCTTCCAGACGGCGCTGCTCCTCGTCCAGTTCTGGTCGGCCGCCGCAGGCGGGGCGCCGGCCAGGGCCATTGCCGCCATTGCCAGCAGGGCGCCGCAGAATTTCGTGATCGTGATCCGATCGCGCATCATTGCGCCAGAACCCGGCCGCTTGCCGGCTGGCGGCGGCGGAGCGCCCAGCGGAGCGGCAGATAGATCAGCAGATAGCCGAGCACCGGCGCCTCGATCAGCAGCACCGACTTGCCTTGCTCGCTGGCGACGAGGCGGCGGCCGGTGGTGCGCGCCTCCACCAGGCAGCTCGCCGCCGCCGGCCCGATGCGCTGGCCGCAACTCTCCTCGACATAATCGGCAAAGCCGATCAATCGGCCGTCGACGCGGAGCGTATCGCCGAACTGCGGGTAGATTCGCCAAGTCATGGCGGCCATCCATATGGCGGTCACGACAAGGAAATAACGCGGCAACCGCACGCCGATTTTCCTTCTCTCTGTCTCGGCTATAAGCCGTTCGAGATCGCCCCTTGTCAATGCCGCGCCGGCGCGAATCTGGTCGCGCCCGAGCATTGGGCCGGCTGCGACCGGCCTTACCCCGGCCCATGCGCCAACGCGCGAACCCCGCCATAGGGAATAATGGCGGGGTTCATGTCGGGTGGCTCCCTGAGCTCACCGCCCGGTCACGCGACCGGGCCTGGGTTCCGGCGCTAATCAGCAATGATCCGGTGGAGTCATGCTTGTTGGGCACCCTCCAGCGTGTTGCGCCAATTTTACACTTAGGCGCAAAAATCCTGCAATCAAGGCAAAACCTGTGGAAGTTTATTGCGTCTGTTTGACGCACCCGCCCTGGCTGCAGGCCGCAAGTTGGAATGCTTCGCCTCTGCGGGCCAAGCGCCTGTCAGACCGCCGCCTCACATCGGCGTCTTGACGCCGTTCTGCTCGGCGATGGCCCGCGCGGCGATGATGGTGCCGCCCGGCTTCTTGCTGGCGCGTGGGATGAAGATCATCGCCCCCGGCTTGATCAGGCTGAGATCGCCCGGCTTGAAGTGCGCGAGGAGGATCTCTTGCGTCAGCACGCGGTTTTTCGATGGTTGACGATGGGGGAAACCATGGCGCTGGTCGTCGCCCTCGCCCGCGAGGTCCCAGGGATAATGGCCCTCGCCGCGCGCCGCCTCCGGGAAGATCAGGACCTCCTGGGCATGGAGCTTGCCCTCCTTCCCCGGTATCGCGGCAATGCCGACGAAATCCCCCTCCTTGATGTCGGCGCGCTTCGCCCTGACGATGCCCAGCACGGCCGGCCCCGTCATCACTTGCCCTGGCCGTCCCGCGATTTGACCATCGGCTTCTGGGCATCGAGCCTCTCGACCTTGCCGCGGATATTGCTGGGCGGCGAGGAGCGCGCAAAGCGCCCCTGCGATTAAGGATATCGGCTTCCTCGGTTTTCGGCTTTCCCGGGCATGGTGTTTGCGCGACAGCGCGCGCGGGTTCCTATCATGAACGCCGTGGTTGCCGTCACTTGCCGGAAGGCCGGCGAAACCGGCGCCGCCGGCAGCGGTTGATTTTGCCGGCACCGGCTTGTAGAGAGCGGCGCCATGAATCAGCTCGCCGCCGAGATTGCCAGACGGCGCACCTTCGCCATCATCTCGCATCCCGACGCCGGCAAGACCACCCTCACCGAGAAGCTGCTGCTCTTCGGCGGCGCCATCCAGCAGGCCGGCGAGGTCAAGGCGCGCGGCGAGCGGCGGCGCGTGCGCTCGGATTGGATGGAGATCGAGCGCCAACGCGGCATCTCGGTGAGCTCCGCGGTGATGAGCTTCGAGTATGACGGCCTTGCCTTCAACCTGCTCGACACCCCCGGCCACCAGGATTTCAGCGAGGACACCTATCGCACGCTCACCGCCGTCGACAGCGCGGTGATGGTGATCGACGCCGCCAAGGGCATTGAGGCGCAGACGCTGAAACTGTTCGAGGTCTGCCGGCTGCGCGACGTGCCGATCATCACCTTCGTCAACAAGCTCGACCGCGAGGGCCGCGATCCCTTCGATCTCATGGACGAGATCGAGCGCTTGCTGGCGCTCGAGGTGACGCCGGCGAGTTGGCCGATCGGCATGGGACGAGATTTCCTCGGCGCTTATGATCTCTTCGCCGACGCGCTGCTGCTGTTCGCGCGCGGCAGTGGCGAGCGCATCGTCGAGCCGGTGCGCTGCGCCGGGCTTGCGGACGAGAAGCTCGCCCGGCTGCTGCCGGCGGCCGCGCTGGCGAAGCTGCGCGAGGAGGTCGAGATCGCGCGCGGCCTGTGCCCCGCCTTCGCGCGCGAGGCTTATCGCCAAGGGCATATGACGCCGGTGTTCTTCGGCAGCGCGCTCAACAATTTCGGCGTGCGCGAGCTGCTGCGCGGCATCGCCGATCTCGCGCCAGCGCCGCGGCTGCAGCCGGCGCTGCCGCGGCCGATCGACCCGCGGGAGCCCGCCGTCGCTGGCTTCGTCTTCAAGGTGCAGGCCAATATCGATCCCTGGCATCGCGACCGCGTCGGCTTCCTGCGGCTGTGCTCGGGCCGCTTCCGGCGCGGCATGAAATTGCGCCACGGCCGCAGCGGCAGGGTGATGAGCATCCAGAACCCCGTCTTCTTTCTGGCGCGCGAGCGCAACCTGGCCGAGGAGGCCTGGCCCGGCGACATCATCGGCATTCCCAATCACGGCACGCTGCGCATCGGCGACACGCTCAGCGAGGGCGAGGCGATCCGCGTCAGCGGCATTCCCAATTTCGCGCCCGAGATTCTGCGCCGCGTCCGCCTCGAGGATCCCCTGAAGTCGAAGCATCTGCGCCGCGCGCTCGAGCAGCTCGCCGAGGAGGGGGTGACGCGGATCTTCAGGCCGCTGACCGGCGGCGACTGGATCGTCGGCGTGGTCGGCGCGCTCCAGCTCGAGGTGCTGGCGGCGCGGATCAAGAGCGAGTACGACCTCGTGGTGCGCTTCGAGCCCGCCCCTTACGAGACGGCGCGCTGGGTCGAAGGCGAAGCGGCGGAGGTGAAGCGCTTCATCGAGGCCAGCCGCGCCGCGCTCGCCGAGGACCATGACGGCGCGCCGGTCTACCTCGCCCGCAACGCCTGGGAGCTCGGCACGACGACCAAGGACTGGCCGGCCCTCCGCTTGGCCCGGACGCGGGAGCAGGCCTGACGCCGCCGCGACTTCCTCGTCCTTGGTTCAATACAGGAAGCTAAAATTTTAGGATAAATTTAATCGTATTAGATGATTATATTGAATTGTCGCTGGATCGTCGCTGCTTTTTATTGGTCTTATCCCAGGTTCCTAACCAATTGTTATTGTCTTCACCGATCTAATCACCTATCCGTACAGGCTGGATTTGGCTTTTGCCGAGGCATGCTAAGGCCGAGAGGGCATTGGCGATGAGACTATTTAGGCGTATCGCGCGCGATCGGAAAGGCACCATCGCCGTCGAGATGGCGATGGTCGGGCCGCCTTTCCTTCTCGTCATGCTGGCGCTGCTCGATTTCGGCCAGACCTTGCTGACGCAATCGGTGCTGGACGGGGCGGCGCGCGATGCGGCGCGGCTGATCCGGACGGGTCAGGTGCAGATCTCGGGCAGTCCGATCGCCACGTTTCAGAACCTGCTGTGCTCGGATATGGGCTCGCTGATGAGCACCGCGACCTGCGAAACCAGCGTCCTGTTCGACGTGCAGGTCTTCTCCAGTTTCGGCTCGATCGCCTTTACCTCCTGTACCTACAACAACAACCAGACCGGCACCGGCACCCAGTGCAACTTCACGCCCGGCAACGCCGGCCAGATCGTCGGCGTGCAGGTGAGCTATGCCCGTCCCTACATCGTGCCCTGGGTTGGCGCCTGCCTCACCGGCGGCAGCTGCTGGACCGGCCCGTTCTCGGCCAGTGGCAGCGCCCAGGGGACGCAGACAACGACGCTGATGTCGACCGTGATCTTCCAGAACGAGCCGTTCGGGTCGTCATGAGCGCGCGCAGGCGAAAGGCGATGCGGCGCAGCCTCGCCGCGGACCGGACGGGCACGGCGGCGGTCGAGTTCGCGCTGCTCTTCCCGATCATGCTGACGCTGTTCATCGGCAGCTACGAGGTCGAGAACGTGCTGCTCGCCGATCTCAAGCTGACCGCCGCGGCGGAGACGGCCGCCGATCTCGTGGCGCAGACCACCGTCGTCGGCGGCGCATTGGGGACGGGGGTGCTGCAGACCTCCGATTTCACCAACTTCACGAGTGCGGCGGCCGACGTGCTGACGCCGCTGCCGACGGGCACGAACAACAGCCTGGTCAAGATCGCCTTCGCCTCGGTGACCTACAGCACGGGAACGCCGACGATCGACTGGCATGTCGAGGAAAACGGCGCCACCGCCATCTCGCTTTCCAATGTTCCGAACAACGAGGCGCTGACCAATCTCGGCAATGCCTCCGCCGGGTCGCTGGACAGCGTGATCGTGGTGCAGGTGCAGTACACCTACACCTCGCCGATAAGCTACGTCCTGAACGCGTCCTACACGCTTAGCGAATCGGCCTTCAACCGTCCCCGCTACGTTACCTGCATCCCGAGCGCCGCGCCGACCACAACCGATACCGGCGGCGTGTGCCCGGGATAGCGAGCGAATCAAGAAGGGAGTGCGCGACATGCTGGGTCCGATCTTTGCCGTCCTCGCCAGCCTGCGCCGGCTCGCCGGGCGGCGCGAAGGCAACGTCGCCATCCTGTTCGGGCTGAGCGCCATCCCGCTGGTCATCGGCGCCGGCATCGCCATCGACACGGTGCGGGCCTATACGGTCAAGACGCGGCTCGGCGCCGCCCTCGACGCCGCGGCGCTCGCCGTGGGCTCGGAGCTGAACCAGACCTCCTCAGCCCTCACCACCGATCTGAACAACTACTTCGCGGCGAACTATCCTGCGAGCGCGCTGGGCGGTGCGACGGCGACGGTGACGGCGGTGCCGGCGAACGAAAACTTGACCGCCTCCACCGTGAATTTCCAGGCCTCGGCGACGGTGCCGATGACCTTCATGCAGCTCGTCGGCGTCAACAATATCACGGTCACCGTCTCGGCGCAGATCAAGCGGACCTCCGGCATCGAACTCGTGCTCGCCCTCGACAATACAGGCTCGATGCTGTGCGGCCCGCACTCCGGCGCCCCCAACTACAACAACGCGGATTGCTCGGAAGACGTGGTTACGTCGGATACGAGCTGCACGAATGCGAGCGATCAGTCGCGCATTTGCACTCTGATGAATGCTTCGACGAACTTCGTCAACATTCTCGCCAACGCCATGTCGTCGGCGGACCAGCTCTATGTCGGCGTCGTCCCCTACGTGACCACCGTCAATGTCGCCGGCAGCTTCTGCAGCGGCGCCTTGAGCTGCAACTCAAACATCGCGACCGACTGTGCCGGCAGTTCCGCCGTCATCGGCGACACCGGCAATCCCGTCTACGATCCCAACAAGGCGGTTGCCCAGCCCACCACCACCTTCACCGGCACTACGACCAACGGCAGCGCGACCATCACGAGCGTCTCGCCGGCTCCCACCAGCCTGTTTGCGGGCATACCCGTCACCGGCACCGGGATCCCGAGCGGTGCCACGGTTGTCAGCACGACCGCGACGACGATTGTCCTTAGCAGCAAGGCAACGAGCTCGCATGCCGGCGAAACCCTGACGGTGACGGGGATCTATGGAAGCACGACCAACGGCAGCACCACGGTCACGATCTTCCCGCCGGTAAGTACGATCGCCGCGCTTGTCGCGGGCGAGGTCGTCACCGGCCCCAGCCCTCCCGCCACCACCACCGCAAATGCGAAGGGTATCGGGGTCGCGAACTCGGCCGGGTATCCCTACAGCACCTCGGTCCAGAGCGTGAACACCGCTAACAACACGATCACCCTCTGTAATCCAGCGCTGCAGGCAAACGCTGCCGTAGAGCTGACTCTCTTTCCGCCGCTCTCCTACGACACGACGCATAGCGGCACGACCGAGAACTGGATGGGCTGCGTCGTCGAGCCCACCAGCTCGGGCGAGAACAGCGGCGTGGCCGGCGTGATCAACTCGTCGGCCACCGACCCCGACTACACCGAGCCGGCCTCATGGGGACCCTGGTATGCCTATTGGTGGTATCCGGCCGGTCCAAGCGGCAGCAGCGGCACCAACAGCTGGACGCCGGCCACGATCACCGCACAGACCAACACCGACGAGATTCTTGGCGAGGTCACGACCGACTGGGACCATTTCCCAGGCCCCAATCAGGGCTGTCCGGTGGCGCTCCTGCCGCTCACCTCGGTGTACAACACCAAGAGCACCGTGCTCTCCACCATCTCGAGCATGTGGCCGCGCGACGCCGGCGGGACCCAGGTCGATATCGGCGCGATTTGGGGCTGGCGCGTGCTGTCGCCCAACGGACCCTTCACGCCCAACAACGGGCACCCGCTCAGCTACGCCACCGCCGCGAACACGGCCTGGCTCAAGGTGATGGTGCTGATGACCGACGGCGAAGAGGAATGGCCGGCGAGCACGCAGCTCACAGGCCTCGGCTACCTCGCCGACGGCAAGATCGGCACCACCAGCAACACGACCACCGCGGTGACCAATCTCGGCTCGCGCCTCGCCGACACCTGCACGAACATGGCGAAGGACGGGATCATTATCTACACCGTGGGTCTCGGTGAGGACGGCTCTGAGGGTGCGAACAATACGGACCTGAAAAACTGTCCGGCGAATGGCGGGTATTTCATTCCCGCAAATCCTGCCACGCTCAATGCCGCGTTCACCCAGATCGCCCAATCGCTGCTGGCCTTGCGCCTGAGCCAATAGCGAGAAGAGGCGCATGACCGGCGATCTCGACGAAGGCGCGGCCGGGCCGCGACCGCCGCCCGCCCCCTCCGGAAGGGTGCTGCGCTACGCGCTGGTCATGCTCTTCGGCTGGATCGTG
>JASHRZ010000421.1 GCA_030037055.1 Alphaproteobacteria bacterium | reverse complement strand
CCCAACCACTATTTCATGATGGGCGACAATCGCGACAATTCCGCCGACAGCCGCGATCCCTCGAGCGGTGTCGGCTACGTCGCGGGCGAGAACCTTGTCGGGCACGCCGAGTTCATCTTCTTCTCCACCAACGGCTACGCGCGCTGGTGGGAGATCTGGAATTGGCCCTTCACCGTCCGCTACGATCGCCTGCTCACGGCGATCCATTGATCATGAAAGACGCGGCCGCCGCTTTGGCAGCGCTTGCCGATGCCCTTGGCCACCGTTTCGATCACCCGGAGCTGCTGGTCGAGGCGCTTACCCATCCGAGCGCGCGCACCCGCCGCGGCGTGGCAAAGCGCGGCTATGAGCGACTCGAATTCCTCGGCGACCGCGTCCTCGGCCTGATCATCGCCGAGCTGCTATGGCGCCGCTTTCCCGACGAAGCCGAAGGCGCGCTTACCCGGCGCCATACCAGCCTGGTCCGGCGCGAGACCCTCACCGGCATTGCCAAGGAGATCGGCCTCGGCGCGTATATTGTGCTCTCGAGCGGCGAGGAGGCGGCAGGCGCGCGCGGCAATGCGAGTGTGCTCGCCGATGTCTGCGAGGCGGTGATCGCCGCGCTCTATCTCGACGGCGGCCTGGCGGCGGCGCGCGCATTCGTCGAGCGCTGGTGGGAGCAGCGCCTGACTAAGCTCGGCGCGCCGCCGCGCGATCCCAAGACGGCGCTGCAGGAATGGGCCCAGGCGCGCGGCCGCGCGCTGCCCATCTATCGCACAGTGGCGACCGAGGGGCCGGCGCACCGCCGCACCTTCACCGTCACCGTCACCGTCGAAGGCCTGCCGCCGGCCTCCGCCAGCGGCTTATCCAAGCGCGCGGCCGAGGCCGCGGCCGCCGCCGCCGCTCTCGCCGCGCTCGATACCGGCTCATGACCGAGGCCGAGCGGCGCTGCGGCAGCGTGGCGCTGGTGGGCGCGCCCAATGCCGGCAAATCGACGCTGCTGAACCAGCTCATCGGCGCCAAGGTGTCGATCGTCTCGCCCAAGGTGCAGACGACGCGCTCGCGGGTCCTCGGCATCGTCATCGAGGGCGCGGCGCAGCTCATCCTGGTCGACACGCCCGGCATCTTCGCGCCCAAGCGTCGCCTCGAGCGCGCCATGGTTGCTGCCGCCTGGGCGGAGGTCGAGGATGCCGATGAGGTGGTGGTGCTGGTCGATGCCGCGCGCGGGCTCGAGGGGGAGGCACAGCGCATCGTCGACGGACTCAAAGCCGCCGGCCGGCGCGCCGTGCTGGCGCTCAACAAGGTCGACCTTGTCGACCCCCGCAGCCTTTTGCCGCTAACCGACCGGCTGCGCAAGGAAGGCATCTTCGATGCCGTCTTTATGATCTCGGCCCTGAGCGGCAACGGCGTCGCCGATCTCAGGCGTTATCTTGCCGCCGCCCTGCCGGCGGGACCGTGGCTCTATCCTGAGGACCAGCTTACAGATCTGCCACAGCGTATAATGGCGGCGGAGGCGACGCGCGAGCAGATCTTCCTGCAACTCCATCAGGAGCTGCCTTACGCCAGCACGGTCGAGACCGACAGCTGGGAGGAGCGCGAGGACGCCAGCGTCAAGATCGCCGTGACCATCCATGTGCAGCGCGCCAGCCAGAAGGCCATCGTGCTCGGCAAAGCGGGGAGCCGGATAAAGGCGATCGGCGAGCGCGCCCGCGCCGAGCTCGAGCGCATGTTCGCTCGCCGCGTGCACCTCTTCCTCTTCGTGCGGGTGAGCGAGGATTGGACCGAGGATCGCGAGCGCTACAGGGCAATGGGCCTCGAGTTCGAGAGCTGAGCGATGCAGTGGGAAGACGAGGGGATCGTGCTGGCGGCGCGCCGCCATGGAGAGAGCGCGCTCATCGTCCATTTGCTGACGCGCGGCCATGGCCGCCATGCCGGGCTCGTGCGCGGCGGGCAGGGGCGGAAGCTGCGCACCGTCTATCAGATCGGCAACCGCGTCACCGCGGTGTGGAAGGCGCGGCTTGCCGAATATCTAGGCGCCCTCAGCGGCGAGCTGCTGCGCGGTCATGCCGCGCACTTCATCGACAATCCCGCGCGGCTTGCCTGCCTTGCCGCCGCTGCCGCGCTCGCCCAATCGGCACTGCCGGAGCGCGAGCCGCATCCGCGGGCCTTCGCCGGGCTCTCGACGCTGCTCGAGTCGCTCGATGCCGACCGCGGCTGGGCGGTGGGCTATGTCGAATGGGAGCTGATGCTGCTGACGGAGCTAGGTTTCGGCCTCGATCTCTCGCGCTGCGCTGCCACGGGCGAGACGGCCGATCTCGTCTATGTCTCGCCGCGCTCGGGGCAGGCGGTCTCGGCCGCGGCAGGCGAGCCCTATCGCGACAAGTTGCTGCGCCTGCCGCATTTTCTGCTGGTGCGCGCCGAGCAGAACACGCCCTCGCCCCAGGATGTGCTCGACGGCCTCGCGCTTACGGAGTATTTCCTCGAGCGCCGCGTCTTCGAGCCCTACGGGCGAAGCACGCCGCAGGCGCGGTCGCGCTTCATTGACGTATTGCGGCGCATGGCTAGAATATCGCGCGAACAGACCCTCTAGGCGTTGCTGATCGCGCGCCGCCCTGTCGATCGGACCCGCATGAGCAAGATGGCCGTCGCCGGCGATATCCGCGACGTGGATTTCGCCGAGGCGCTGGGAGAGCGCTATCTCTCCTATGCGCTCTCCACGATTACCGCGCGCTCGCTGCCGGATGTGCGCGACGGGCTGAAACCCGTGCATCGCCGGCTGCTTTACGCCATGCGCGAGCTCAAGCTCGATCCCCGATCGGGCTTCAAGAAATGCGCGCGCGTGGTCGGCGACGTCATCGGCAAGTTCCACCCGCATGGCGACGTCGCCGTCTATGACGCGCTGGTGCGGCTGGCGCAGGGTTTCGCGCAGCGCTATCCGCTGGTCGAAGGGCAGGGCAATTTTGGCAATATCGACGGCGACAACGCCGCGGCCTATCGCTACACCGAGAGTCGGCTGACGGAGGTGGCCGAGGCGCTGCTCGCCGCCATCGACCAGGACGCGGTCGATTTCCGTCCGACCTATGACGGCGAGAACAGCGAGCCGGCGGTGCTGCCGGCGCGCTTTCCCAATCTGCTGGCGAACGGCGCCAGCGGTATTGCCGTCGGCATGGCCACGAGCATCCCGCCTCACAACGCCGGCGAGCTCTGCGACGCGCTGCTCCACCTCGTTAGGCATAAGCGGTGCAGCCTCGCCGAGCTGGTCGAGCGCGTCCCCGGCCCGGACTTCCCGACCGGCGGCGTGCTGATCGAGGCGGCCGACGCCGTGCGCCAGGCCTATGAGACCGGCCGCGGCAGCTTCCGGCTACGCGCGCGATGGGAGGCGCAGAAGCACGGCCACGGGCTTTATCGGGTGATCGTCACCGAGATTCCCTATCAGGTGCCGAAATCGCGCCTCATCGAGAAGATCGCGGCTCTGCTCGAAGAGCGCAAGCTGCCGCTGCTGGCCGACGTGCGCGACGAATCCACCGACGTCGTTCGGATCGTGCTCGAGCCCAAATCGCGCAATGTCGATCCGGCCGTGCTGATGGAGTCGCTTTTCCGCGCTAGCGAGCTGGAGACGCGCGTCCCGCTGAACATGAATGTGCTCGACGCCGCGGGCGTGCCGCGGGTGATGGGCCTCAAGGAGGCGCTGCAGGCTTTCCTCGACCATCGCCGCGCCGTACTCCAGCGCGTCACCCGCTTCCGCCTGGCCGAGATCGCGCGCCGCAGCGAGATCCTCAAAGGCCAGATGATCGTCTACCTCAACCTCGACGAGGTGATCCGCATCATCCGCGAGCACGACGACGCCAAGGAGCGCATGATGAAGCGCTGGCGGCTCAGCGAGGTGCAGGTCGAGGCGATCCTCAACATGCGTCTGCGCTCGCTGCGCCGACTCGAGGAGATCGAGATCAAGAAGGAGCTCAAGAGCCTCGGCGCCGAGGAGGAGGAGCTCGAAGGCCTGCTCGAGGACGAGAAGCGGCAATGGAAAGCGATCGCCGCCGAGCTCGAGGACATCCGCAAGGCCTTCGCCGCGGGGCCGCTGGGCAAGCGCCGCACCGAGATCGGCGCGGCGCCCGCCGAAATCGTGGTGCCGGTCGAGGCGCTGGTCGAGCGCGAGCCCGTTACCGTGCTGTGCTCGGCCAAAGGCTGGATCCGCGTCGTCAAGGGCCAGAACCTCGTGCTCGCCGATGTCAAATACAAGGAGGGCGACGAAGAGCGCTTCGTCGTGCCGGCCTCGACAACCGACAAGTTGCTGATCTTCGCCACCAATGGCCGCTTCTACACCTTGCCGGTCGACAAGCTTCCGGGCGGGCGCGGTCATGGCGAGCCGTTGCGGCTAATGATCGATCTCGCCAACGAGCATGACGTGGCGGCGATCCTGCCTTATGCCGGCGGCGCCAAGCTGCTGCTCGCCTCGAGCGACGGGCGGGGCTTCATCGCGCTCGCCGACGAAGTCCTGGGCCAGACGCGCGCCGGCAAGGTGGTGATGACCCCCGGCACCGGCGCTCAGGCCCGGATTTGCGTCCCGGCCGAGGGCGATGCCGTGGTCGTGGTCGGCAGCAACCGCAAGCTGCTCATCTTCCCCCTCGCCGAGCTGCCCGAAATGGCGCGCGGCCGCGGCGTCATTCTGCAACGCTACCACACGGGCGAGCTGTCGGACGCGAAGGTCTTCACCAGGGACGAGGGGCTCAGCTGGAAGAGCGGCGAGCGCACGCGCACCGAGCCGGACATCCGTGCCTGGATCGGCCTGCGGGCGTCGAGCGGCCGCATCGCGCCCACGGGCTTCCCCAAGAACAACCGCTTCGGCTGAGATGGGCGCATAGGTCATCCACGACGCCAAGGGGCTCAAATGCCCGCGGGGTCAGGGCGCGCAAGGCGATGCGCGGGTTGCCGGAAGTGGCGTGCTGCGATCCCGGCGCAGCCAAGGATTTCGAGCATGTCCGCGGGACCACCGGCCATCGGCTTCTCGCGCGCGACAAGCCGGCAGGAACCCTTACCTTCGAAATCCGCAAGAGGGATGAGGCGGCGGCGGACTAAAGTCCGTCCGGGATCTTCATGCCGACTTCGCGGTAGTAACGCGCGGCGCCGGGATGGAGCGGGATCGCCAGCCCGTCGAGGGCGGTCGCCAGGCGGATACGGCGGCCGGCCGGGTGCGTCGCCTCGAGCAGACGCGTGGTGGCCTCCGACCACAGCGATTTAGTGATGGCGTACACGAGATCCGCATCGATTTCGGCGCGCGTCGCCCAAAGCGCTGTGGTGCTCAAGGTCGGCGTCTCGGTGTCGAGGCCGGGATAGCTCCCGGCCGGAATCACGTCGAGGTTGAAGAAGGGGAATTTCTGCACCAGCCGCTCGGCCGTCTCGCGCGGAATCGGCAGCAGGCGCGTCGGTATCGCGATGGCAACGTCGGTGATCGCCGGCACGGGATAGCCCGCGACCATGAAGAAAGCATCGATGCGGCCCTGCACCAGCGCGTCCGCCGCTTCCGACAGGCGAAGATACTGCGCCTTCACCTCGCACTCGCTCAGCCCCGCCGCTTCCAGCACGAGCCGGGCGTCGGCGAGCGTGCCGGATTCCGGCTCGCCCAGAGCTACCAGCCTGCCTTTGAGGTCGCGCAAGCCGCGGATCGGGCTGTCGGCGCGGACCACCACATGCACATCTTCGGGAAAGAGTCCGGCGATGGCGCGTAAACTCTTGATCGGGCCCTGAGCCTTCAGGAGCACCGAGCCGACGGACGTTGCCGCTTCGCCATTGGCCGGCCGGCAGCGCTTCGGCGTGATCGCGGCGCCGGCATAGGCCCAATAGGCGACGTCCGATTGGATGAGCGCGGATTCGATCTGGCCCGCGCCCAGCGCGAGCGCGTTCTGAAGCGAGCCCTGGCTCGCTTGCGCCACGGCGACGAGGCCGGGCACGCCGCAGCTGCCGCCGCGCTCGCAGTCGCGCGCCCCGGGCGGCTTGGAGATGGCGCTGGCCAGCACGCCGCCAATCTGGAAATAGGTTCCAGTGGTCGCCGCGGTGCCGATGCGGAAAAAATGGAGCGCCTCCATCGCCGGAGCGCCCAGCGGGACGGCGATCAAGGCAGCAGCGAGGAAAAGGTTCCAGCCCGAGCGGCGCCGGCGGATTTTGCTGCCTGCGCGGCGCCCGGCGAGACGCAGCATGTCCCGTTTCTCCTGTCCCTCTGTCGGCGGTTGGCGATCCTAGCAGCATTCACGCTGAAGGGGGACGCGTGGCCGCATCGGTTGCATTGACAACGGCGTGAAGACGACACATCTTCCAGGGCCATGACCGTTTTTGTTCGAATCGAGCGACGACGAACCGGCTGAGCAGCCTCCAGGCTGCCGCCTCGGCGCCGCTCGCCTGCGACCGTGCGCCGGAAAATCCGAAAAGCAGTTTCTCACCCCGGCTCGAGGGGGGCGGTCATGACGCAGACAATCTTTCCCGTCATCAAGCTCGCGAATGGCATCCGTTACGAGATAGACATCGACAAGGCGCGGCTCGACCTTGCCGTCATTCATGGCTTCCTCGTCCACTCGCACTGGGCGAACGGCATTCCCCTGTCGATTGTTGAGCGGGCGATCGAGCATTCGCTTGTGCTGGGTCTCTATCGTGACGGGCGGCAGATCGGCTTTGCCCGGATCGTGAGCGACCGCGCCACCTTCGCCTATCTCGCCGATGTCTTCGTGCTGCCTGAGGAGCGGCGCAAGGGATTGGGCCGCTGGCTGGTGGAGACCGCGCTCGGCCATCCCGAGTTGCCGGGACTGCGGCGCTGGCTGCTCGGGACGCGCGACGCGCAGGGCCTCTACGCACAATGCGGCTTCCGCGCGCCGGCGCCGCCCTTCGCCTTCATGGAGCGGCTCGACGAGGCGGTCTATGATCAGCCGCCGCCCCTCTCGCGGCGGCGCGGGAAGCCAGGCAGGCTCCTGGTGAGCGACCGGGTTTCGTATTAAAACCGTCGAGCAAAAGCCGGCCAGCGGGGAGGGCCCCATGATTGCGACCATCACCATGCCGCGGCTCCTCTATATCGGCGGCGGCGCCGTCGCCGAGGTGACGACGGCCCTGGCCCGGCTCGGCGCGATCCGGCCGCTGATTGTCACCGATCGCTTCATGGAGAGCTCGGGCATCCTCTCCCGGGTGACCGATCGGCTCGACGCCGCCGGCATTGCTTGGCAGGTGTTCTCCGATACCGTGCCCGATCCCACCACCGAGGTCGTCGAGGCCGGGGTGCAGGTGGTGCGGACTGGCAATTACGACTGCCTCATGGCCCTGGGCGGCGGCAGCCCGATCGACACCGCCAAGGCCATGTCGGTGCTGGCGGCCAATGGCGGCCGCATGCGCGACTACAAAGTTCCGAACGACATCCCGAAGACCGGCTTGCCGCTGGTCGCCATCCCCACCACCGCCGGTACCGGCTCCGAGGTGACGCGCTTCACCGTCATCACCGACAGCGAGCGCGATGAGAAGATGCTGATCATGGGGCTCGCCTGCTGCCCTGCGGCGGCGATCGTCGATTACGAGCTTACGCTCACCATGCCCTGGCGGCTCACCGCCGATACCGGACTGGACAGCCTGACACACGCGATCGAGGCCTATGTCAGTCGCAAGGCGAGCCCTTTCACCGACGCCGTCGCCAAGGCGGCGATGGGCCTCATCGCCCGGCATATCCGCAGCGCCTGCGAGCAGCCCGACAACCGTGCCGCGCGCGAGGGGATGATGCTGGGTGCGACTCAGGCCGGCATGGCCTTCTCCAATGCCAGCGTCTGCCTCGTCCACGGCATGAGCCGGCCGATCGGTGCGTTCTTCCACGTGCCGCACGGGCTCTCCAATGCCATGCTGTTGCCGGAGGTCACCGCCTTCTCGGCGACGGCGGCGCTGGCGCGCTACGCCGATTGCGCGCGTGCCATGGGCGTGGCCGGCGAAGGCGAAGGCAACCAGGCCGCGGTGGCGCGGCTGCTGGACGAGCTGCGCGCGCTGAACCAGGACCTCAAGGTGCCGACGCCCAAATCCTACGGCATCGAAGAGGAGCGCTATCTCGAGCTGCTGCCGGTGATGGCGAGCCAGGCGCTCGCTTCGGGCTCGCCCGGCAACAACCCGCGGGTGCCCAGCGCCGAAGAGATCATCGATCTCTACAAGCGCGTCTACGCCTGATCCAGGAAGAGGAAAGCGTCATGGCCAAAGCCTTTGCCTCGCAAGCCGATCTCGCGGAAAAGCAGGAGAAGTTCATCCGGCTCGCGGAGAACGCCTATTGCCTCACCGCCGAGGGCGATCCCAACACCGGCGTTATCATCGGCGATGACGGCGTCATGGTCATCGACACCCGCGCCACCCCGGTCATGGCCCAGGACGTCATCCGCCACCTCCGCGAGGTCACCGACAGACCGGTCAAATACGTGCTGCTATCGCATTACCATGCGGTGCGCGTCATGGGCGCCTCGGCCTATCGGGCGCCTTACATCATCGCCAGCGAAGGGACGCTGGAACTCATCAAGGAGCGCGGGCAGCAGGATTTCGACAGCGAGGTGCAGCGCTTTCCGCGCCTCTTCCGCTCGCTCGAGAGCGTGCCCGGCCTCACCTGGCCGAATCTGGTGTTCGACCGGTCGCTGACCTTGTGGATGGGCAAGACGGAGGTGCAAATCAAGCATATCGGCAGAGGCCATTCCAAGGGCGATACCATCGCCTGGCTGCCGCGGGAGAAAGTGCTGTTCTCCGGCGACCTCGTCGAGGAAGGCGCCACGCCCTATTGCGGCGACGCCTATTTCAAGGAATGGCCGGAGACGCTGGAGCGGCTCAGCGCCTTCAGGCCGGAGAAGCTGGTGCCGGGACGCGGCGAGGCAATGATGAGCGCGGCGGCTGCCGACCGCGCGATCGCCGGCACGGCTGCGTTCTTGCGCGAGATGCGCCGCTGCGTCGAGGCCGGGGTCAAGGCAGGCAAGGGTCTCAAGGAGGTCTATGAAGCGACCTACCGGGCGATGCAACCCATCTATGGCCAATGGGTAATTTTCGAGCATTGCATGCCATTCGACGTCTCGCGCTGCTTCGACGAGATGAGTGGGATCGAGCATCCCCGCATCTGGACCGCCGAGCGCGACATCGAGATGTGGAAGACGTTGCAGCCGGGCTGAACTCTAGGCCGTTTGCCGCGCGTCGCTCGCGCGGGCCACGATGCGCGGCGCAGTCTCGGTCACCGCCAGGATGCAGCCGGCGACGACGAGTTGCGCTGCGATCGGCAGGCACAGCGTCGCGACCAGCCCGAAGCCGTCGGCGACCAAGCCGGCGGCAATGGGCATCAGCGTCGTGCCGATGATGACGCCGAAGAAGTTGGTGACGCCGAGCGCGCTGCCGCGCTCGTCCTCGCCGGCGCACTCGCTGACGCAGGTGGCAAGCACGATCGGCAGCAGGCCGAAGCCGCAGAAGCCGCTGAGTCCCAGCAGGAGCTGCAGCATCGTCTTGTCGAAGCCGCCGAAGAGATAGACGGCAAGGCTCGCGGCGCAGACGACGGCGCTTGCTAGCACCACCGGCCGCCGGCCCTGATAGTCGGAGGCGAGCGGCAGCAGCACGGAGCCGATTGCGCCGGCGAAGCCCCAGCATGAGGCGATGCTGCCGGCATCGATCGGGTTGAAATGGCGCGTCTCGACGAGGAAGGAATGGTCGAAGAGCGCGAAGATCTGCAGCCAGCTCAGGACGGCGCAGCCCATAATACTGAGCAAGACGAGGGAGGGACTGCGCAGCAACCGCGTAGCGGCGCGCCAGTCGGCGGCGCGATGCTCGCGGTGGACCGGTGGCTCGCGCATGACCAGGGCGAGCGCGATCACCACCAGCATCGTCGCCGCGGCGATCAGCGGGAAAGCCCAGCGCCAGCCGAGATGCGCGGCGAGCGAGGTTATGATGATCGCGCCGCCGCCGGCGCCGATCAGTGTATAGCCGGCGGTGAACAGAGCCTGACTCATGGCGCGCCGCTGCGGCGCCACCTCTTCACTGATCGTCGCCTCGCCCACCGACCAGCCGATGCCGTCGCCGATGCCGAGGAGGTCGCGCACGAGGAACATGGACAGAAAGCTCCAGGTACCGCCCATCGCTGCGGTCATGACGCAGATGAAGGCCGCCGCCGGCAGCAGCACGCGCCGCCGGCCATAGCGGTCGGAGATCCAGCCACCCGCCCAGCTGGCGAAGGCCCAGGTGATCGAGGTGCCGGAGATCAGCAAGCTCGCTTGCCAATTCGGCATGCCGAACTCGCCCTTGATCTGCGGCAGGATGAAGCCGAGTCCTATGCGGTTGAGGCCGACGCTGCCCCAGAGCAACACGAGGAGAGTCAACAATACGGATTCATACGCACGCGACCGCGCGGCGCTGGTGGTCATCGCCAACCTCTCCCCGGCGGCATTTTCTTGTGCGGGCAAGCTTATCGCCGGGACATGCCATGGACCAGCCGCTTCAGCCGGATACCTGCACCTGGATGTCGTCGCCGACGACCCGGACCGGATAGGTCTTGATGTCGCCCGGGATGGGCGGCCCCAGCCCTTTGCCGGTCTTGACCTCGAAGCGTCCAGCATGGAGCGGACATTCAATGACATCGCCGTCGAGCCAGCCGTCGCTGAGATGAGCAAAGGCGTGGGTGCAGAGATTGTCGGAGGCGTAGATGGCGCCATCGACGTTATAAAGAGCGATCGGCTTGCCTTCGGCCTCGACGCCCAGCACCTCGCCCGCGCCGAGCGCCGTCCGCCGCGCCACCGTCACCCAATGATCTCCGTCCGCCATGTTCCGCACCTCGCCTTGCCGCGCCGAGTGTGCAGCCTTCGCGCGCCGTCTGCCAGTGGTCCCAGGCTCGTCGGCGCCGGGGCTGTCGCGTGTGAATCGTGTGATTGGGGCGCTAGGGACACCGAAACATTGAACGGGGAACCTGCACAAGAGATCATCCACCAGATCCGGTGTTTCCGGCCGATTGCGACCAACGGTCGCTGCACCTATTGGCGTGCCGTGCGTCCGCTTTCGGGGTTTGCCTGAGCGACGCTGCGCCGATCCCGCGCCCGACCGGCTGCCGCTGGTCGGCTACCGATAGCCTGGCTTCGCCAGCGCCGCGCTGGCGAAGCGCTCCTGCGGCGGCACGGGCTCGATGATCGCGCCGCTCCAGGGATTCTGACCCGGCTGATAGAAATCCGCGAATTGCGCCGGAGTCGGTGCCATGATGCTCCGGCCGGCGCCGATCAGCAACGCGCCATAGGCGAAAACCGAGAGCGCGAGGAACGCGGCCAACATGGCTGCATCCGCCAGGCGGCGGAGCTTGGCGCGGCGGCAGGGATCAAGCATCGGATTCTCTCCTCGAAATTCTCGCGACCGGAGGCCGGCACGCGTCTTTGCCTTGCTACTATCTGCCCTGCCGGGCGCCGGTTGAGATGTGACAGGGGTCACAGCGCCGCGACGAGTTGCAGGGCCAACCCGCAGATGTCATCATCCTCGGGCAGGCTTCAGGCGGCGGGGGATGCCGCCGTTTGTGGGAGGCGATGCGCAGCGAGATGGTCGGCCGAATAGCGCCCGCGCAGCTCCATTTCCTGCGGCGCGAGATCGGGGCCGGCATCGTGGCGGGGCTGGTAGCGTTGCCGGTCTGCGTCGCTTCGGGCGTGCTGGCCTATGCACCGCTTGGGCTGCACAACATGGCCCAAGGCGCCAGCGCCGGCCTCACCGGCGGCGCCTTCGCGGCGATTTTCGCGGCGATCTTTGCAACGCCGTCCTTCGTCATCTCCTCGCCGCGCGCGAGCATCTCGATCATTCAGGCCAGCCTGGCGGCCTGGCTGCTGCAAAACCCCGCCTTCGCCGATCACAGCTTCATGATCATTGACGCCATGTCGCTCTGCGGCCTTCTCGCCGGTGTCTGGCAGATGCTGTTCAGCATTTCCGGCGTCGAGCGTATCATCAAATCCACACCGCACCCAGTGCTTGCGGGCTTCATCAATGGCGTGGCCTTCCTCGTCATTGCCCAGCAACTGGAAGAGCTGACCGGCCTTCCTGGAGGATGGTCGCCCGAGAGCGGGCTCGCGGGCTTGGCCGAGCCCGCCCTTGCCGTGGGCTTGGCGGTCTTCATCGTCTATTTCGGCTCCTGGTCGAGGCGCGTGCCGGCGATGCTGGTCGGGCTGCTGCTGGGGATCGTCCTCTATCACCTGGCGCGCCTGCCGTTCGGTGCCGCGCCGCTAGGGCCCACGGTCATCGCCGGATCCGCAGCCGCGCGGAGCCTGCCCTTCCTGTCGCTGTTGTCGCCGAGCGCGCGGCAAGCCTTTCTCGGCATCGCGCCGGCGCTGCTGCTAAGCTCGCTGGTGCTGGCGCTGGTGGCGGCGCTCGAATCGCTGCTCGCTTATCGTGTGGCGCAGAACCTTTCCCATGTCCGCACCGAGGCGGCGCGCGACGTCTTCGGCCAGGGCGTGGGCAACTTTGCCTCCGCTCTCGTCGGGGGCATCGCCGCCGCGGCCTCCTCGGCGCAGCTCACCGCCAACTACGAGGCGGGCGGCCGCTCCCGCCTGTCGGTGCTCACCGCCGCCGCGCTGCTGCTCGTGGTTCAGGCATCGCTGTCGCTGGTCTGGGGCGTCATACCGGCCATCGCCATCTGGGCGGTCCTGTTGGCAATCGCCGTGCTGCTGTTCGACCAGTGGAGCCTGCGGCTGCTGCGCGATCTGCTGATCGCCCCGTCGCGCTTCATCGCCAGCGGCAGTTGGCGCCCGCTGGCGGTCGCCGCTGTGGTTACGGCAATCACCGCAAGCGGCGCCGTCATCGGCGGCGTGCTGGTCGGCATCGGCCTTGCCTGTCTTCTCTTCATCGCCGATATGAGCCGATCGATCGTGCGCCGGCGCTACCGCGGCGACGAGGTCGTCTCCAAACGCATGCGCCCGGCCGGCGACGTCGTCCTCCTCCGCCAGTCCGGGCGCCGCCGCGCCGTTCTGGAACTCCAAGGCGTCATGTTCTTCGCCAATGCGGACGAGCTGTCGCGCGAGATCAACGAGCTCTTCCGCGAGGCGGACATGCTCACCCTCGACATGCGCGCCGTCACCGACATCGACGTCTCGGCCGCCGCCATCCTGCAGCACGAAGCGGCGCGTTCGCGCCGCGGCGGCAAGCGCCTGCTCTTCGCCAGCTTGCAGCCGGAGCTGGTCGATCTCCTCAAAAGCCGCGAGAACGGCGTCCCGCTGTCGTCGGACTCGGTCTTTGCCGATGCCGATGCAGCGCTCGAATGGATGGAGGAGGAAGCGCTGTCGCACGAAGTACGCGCCAGTTCGGAAAGCGTGCCGCTGGAGCGTCACGACCTGATGCGGGGCCTCACCGCCGACGAGCTGGCGATCGTCGCGGCGCTGCTCACGCCCGCCAGATTCCCCGCGGGCACGGTGGTCTGCCGCGAAGGCGAGGAAGCTCACGAAATGTGGATCCTCACGCGCGGCAGCGTCAGCGTGCGCCTTCTCTTCGCCGGCGCCACGCGCATGAAGCGCGTCGCCAGCCTGGGGGTCGGCACTATTGTCGGCGATATGGCCTTCATCGAAGGCTCGCGGCGTTCAGCGACAATCGTCGCCGACGAGGATGTGGAGTGCTACCTGCTCGACCGCGACGCCTATTCCGTCCTCCTGCGCGAGCACCCGGAGATCGGCATCAAGCTGCTCGACAACATGCTCCTGGAGATGACGCGCCGGCTGCGCGCCACCTCGGACGAGCTGCGGGCGATGAGCGAGTAAGTCCGGGAAGCTAGCCGGCGATCGGTTCCCAGCGATCGCCCACCTTGCGGTAGCGTCGCTTGACCGCCGCCCAAGCGACCCGGTGGGCGATCTCCTCGCGGCGGCCCGGCTCGCGCATCCCGTAACTTTCCCAGGCGTGATTGAAGGCGGCGCGAAAAATATCCTGCGCATGGGGCGGAAGATGCGCGCGGATCGAAATCGGCAGCGCCTCGTTGCTTGAATAAGGCATCGATCGATTCCTTCCGGCGCAAGACATAGCGCCGGGAGCGCAGCGGCGTATTGAGGTGGATCAATCCGGTCTGGAGGCTGCCGCAGGCGGGATTGATGCCGATGAGCATGCCGCCCGAGCGGCAGTGCGCTTTTCTTGCCGCATGCGCTTGGCCACAATCGGCGCGAAGAGGCGCTCATGGCGACGATTCCGGTGATCGAGGACGATGCGGCGATGCGCGGTCTGCGCATCCTGAAGCCGACCGGGCATACGCTGCTCGAGGCGCGGGACGGCGCCGAAGGGCTGGCGGTGCTGGAGCGCCACGATGCCGATCTCGTCATCACCGACCTGCTCATGCCGCACAAGGAGGGTATCGCGACCATGCGCGAGATCAGTGCCCGCCGGCCGACGGTCAAGTCCCTGGCGATATCGGCCGGCGGCGAGCTGCGCAATCCTGTCCTTCTCGAAGGGGCGAAGGTGATGGGTAAGAGACGCTGGCGAAGCCATTCAGGCCGCGGGCCTTGCTGGATGCAGTGAAACGGCTGCTACAGAAAGCCTGAGCGTCGGTGCGGGGCGCGCTCGTGGATGGCTCGCTCCGGAAATCCCAGTGGAGATGCGGCCACGTTCTGGCAGCCGATTAGAACAGCTTCGAGATCGAGACCCTAGCCATGAGGGACTCGAGGGAATGTTCGTGAATATCGGCGCGTCCGTCCGGACAGGCAGAAATCTCCGATTGCAATCGGTCGACGTACCGGAACTCGGCCGCCGGCCCAGAGGTTGTAGACCGCCGAGGTCAGCGTGAGGCTCTGCAGCGGTTCGGCACGCGCGCTCACTTCTTCGCCATATTGCCTTGCCAACAGCGGCGTCGACGGAAGGCCGAGATCGACACTCCGGTCCTGGTTGACGCCGCGGAGGTCGGCACTGTGAAAGCCCTCCCCGCCGAGGCGTAGAATTCCAGATCCTTCCTCGGCGCAAAGATCAGACTGGCCTTGGGTTGGACCAGCTGCTGGCCTCTGGCGCCGTTGGTGTAGCCGGCCCTCTCATGCAGCGCCGCCAGCAAATCATCGTCCGTCCCATGCTGGTAGTCGGCGCGGAAACCACGGCGTCCAATCAGTCGTCGCCGGCAGGTAGAGCGCCCCGGCGAACAGACTTACATCGTCATGATTGGAGAAGGACGCGGGCAGTCTGCGCCGAGCTCAACGCCATGGCCTTCGCTGGGCAGCCGGCCGACGTCAAGGGTGTCATAGCGCGTCAATCCCGCCCATCAAGAGCTTGCCGCGAAACTCGCCGAGCGTGACCGGGACGGTGTAGGACGCCGCATTGCCGAGCACGTTGCGGTTCTCGAACTGGTCTTCCTGGTCGCCATGCACGGGGTCGACGAGAAAATGCGTGAAGTCGTTGAACAGATTGAGTGAGCTGGAGATATGGAAAGCGCTTGCGGTAAACTGCCTTCCCGGCATTCGCCAGTGGTCCTTGTCACGCTCGGCTCGCCGCCTAGTTACGGCATCGGGCCCGCGCTCTCGCCATATTCCCTGTTCAATCGCCGAAGGGAACCAGTAGCCTAACCCCATCTCTGATATGACGTCTATAGATAATCATCATACATTCTGATCTCTCAAGGGAGGAGCCCTATGCATCGCGTAACGATCACCCTCGACGACGACATCATGGCGGAGCTCGATCGCATGATCGAAGGCCGCGGCTACCAGAACCGGTCGGAAGCCATCCGGGATCTGGCCCGGGCCGGCATAAGGCAGGTGAATGAGAAAGTGGACCCCACGGCCGACTGCGTGGCGGCGCTCGTTTACGTCTACGACCACGAGCAACGGGAACTCTCAAAACGCCTGACGCGCTCCTTCCACGACCATCACAATCTGTCGCTCGCTGCGATGCATGTTCATCTCGATCACGAGAGCTGCCTGGAGGTGACGGTGCTGCAGGGGAAGACGCGGGAGGTCCAGAACCTCGCCGATCGCGTCATCGCCGAGCGCGGCGTGCGCCACGGCCGGACCTTCATGGTGCCGGTCGACATCGAACGGCAAAAGCACCCGCACGGCGGCGGCCCGACGCACTGGCACCCGCATGTTCACGCGCGCAAGGCCGGTTAGGCTTTTGCAGCGATCGGCGGTCGGCGCGCATGGCGCGGCAGCTGCACCGGTTCCGCCGGTGCTCAGGAATCAGCACCCTCGGTCTCGCCACCGCAAGTCGTAAACGACGGCACCACGGCCGGCCGTCCGAGACCGATCAGCAGCCGGCGGCTTTCCAGGATCTGCCAGGCGATCAACGCCGGCACGCCGATGACGAGGTCGCGCGCGCGCTTCAGCAGTGAGAGTGCGAGCGCCACCTCCGGCGTCAGGCCGAACGCGGCGCCGAGCATGATATAGGCACCCTCCTGGACGCCGACCGCATTTGGCACCGCGAAGGCGACGCTGCGCGCGGCGTAGAGCAAGCTCTCGATCACGATTACCGCGCCTACGCCGAGCGGGGCGCCCATGAAATGGAGCGCAAGCCACGCCTCGAAGCTGGTCGCGACCCACGCCGCCCAATGCAAGAGGCCCGCGCGATAAAGCGCGCGCGGATGGCGGTAGATCTCGTGGATCTCCAGATTGAGCGGCTGCTCGAACGCGCGATCCTTGCTCCAGCGCTGCCCGATCCGCCGGACAAGGCGCTCCATGAGGCCGAGACCATGGCGCTGGACGAGGATGAAGCCGATCACCAGGACCAGCCCCGCAACCAGGCCAAAGGCCATCCAGCCGATCAGCGGGTCGTTCGGCTGCATCCAGGCCAGCAGGACGAGGCCCAGCGCGATGTATCCCAGCTGCCCCGTGACCTCCAGCGTCACATCGACGATGGTCGAGGCCGCCGCGGCGGCACCGCTGATGCCCAGCAGCGTCGCCGCACGCGCGCCCATGACGAAACCCCCGAGCTGCGACAGCGGCAGGACCTCCGAGGCGGAATCGCGGATGAGGCGCCCCCAGAGAAAAGCCCGCAGCGGCGCGGGTCGCGGCGTCAGCAGATACCAGCACAGACCAAGCAGCGCGATGCCGGCAAGGTGATAGGCAAGGATCGCGAGGAACCCGGTCCAGCGCACCGCCAGCAACGCGTGCCCGACTTCGCCGAAGCCGAAATAGCCGACCAGTGCCGTGCCCAGCAGCAGGCCGCAGATCGCCAGCAGGACGGTGATGGTCTTCATCCCTGCGCCAAGGTCGCGCGCAATCGCCCGGGATCGCCGCGCTGCCGTCGGGTGCGGCGGGTCACGGGGCGGGCGCAGCCGGGCGCCTGCTGGCGGGCCAGAGCCGCAGGATCGCCAACGCGACGTCGGCGAGACGGGGCAGCAGGGCCGGGCGCAGCAGCGCTTCGTCGACCGCGCTCATGCGACGGGCGTTTTCGCCACAGCAATCCTCAAGCAAGCGGCGGAAGGTGAAGCCGTCGAGGAAAACGCTCGCCTGGGTTGCCGCAAAATCCTTGCCGTCATTGGCCTCAGCGCCGCGCCGGGCGGTGCCGATCATCCGCTTAAGCGCCCGGAGGTAGAACCGCAGCGAGGTGGCGGCCCGCCGCCAACGCGCTCCCTTGCCCAGCTGCACCTGGCGCCAGGCCATCCAGTTGACGAAGAAGACGATGTGCCGCGTTTCCTCATACATCAGCGTGTCGAAGATCGCGAACATTTCATCGGGCAGGAATCCCGCCTCGCGCGCTATCTTGAACACGCCGAAGCCAAGGAAGGAATCCATGCACTCGCCGAAGCCGAAATCCTTGAATGCGGTCTCGATATCAGCGGGCAGCGGATCGAGTGGCTGTTCGCTGACCTCGATGCCGTAGCGTCGGATCATGACGCGGATCAGCTCGGCATGGCGCGTCTCCTCGAAGCCCTGTAGGTCGATCGCCAGCTTCATCACGGGATCGTCGACGGTGGCGGAAAATGCCTTGACGATGGCGCCGGCACGCAGCTCCGTGTGCAGCACTTCCTGCCAGAACGGCACCGAGCGCAGCCGCTGCAGGGGGGCCTCGTCAAGCTCAGGCCAGGGCAGCTCCTCCGGCACATAGTGCCGGTAGGTGTCCTGGAAGTGCCGGCAGAACAGCGCCTTGTGCGCTTCCGATCCAATCGGCACCGCCGCGGCCTTCGGCAGGAAGCGCCGTGCCAACCGCACCAGGGCCGGCACGAAGCGCGGGCGCAGTAGGCGAGGATCATAGCCGACGAGCCGCCGGTCGTTCTCCGCGAGGCAGACATCCATCAGCTCGGCCGCAGTGACGTCGACGCCGACCGACTTGCTGCCGGTGACGGTGAAGTTGTTGTCCTGCGGCGCGCCGCCGAGATCGTGCGCGATGCCGATGCGTTCCCAGATCAGGAAGGCCCAGACGGCGAGAATCCTGGCCTGGAACAGCGGCTTGCGCCACCACGGCAGATTGCGCCGATGCCAGGCCACCCAATTGACGAAGAAAGTGATGTGACGGCCTTCCTCCTGCATGACCGGCTCGAAGGTGTCGACCAGCGCCGGCGGGAAATAGCCCGAGCGCTTCGCCAGCTCGAACAAGCCGAAGGCAAAGAAGCTGTCGATGCACTCGCTGTAGCCGGTTACCATGAACGCCCATTCGGCGTCGCGCGGCGCGAGATAGTCGGGCTCCGGCGCAAGCGTGATGCCGTAGGCCTGAACCATGTTCGCCAGCACCGTCTTGTGCCGTGCCTCTTCGAAGCCGTTGAGCTCGATTGCCTGGCGCAGCAGCGGGTCGGCGACCAGCCTCGCATAGCTCTTCACCCGCTGGCTGGCCTTGCCCTCGGTCTGCACGGCAATGTCCCAGATTGGCAGGCCCACCAGCCGCTCGCGCGCGGCGGCGTCGAG
>JASHRZ010000420.1 GCA_030037055.1 Alphaproteobacteria bacterium | reverse complement strand
GAAACCGGGGGGCTGCTCAAGGAAGTGGTGCGCCTCGCGGCGGCGGCGGGCTGCGGCGTGCTTGCCAGCCGTGGCCGGGCGCTCGCCATCGCCCGCAGCAAGCTCGCCACCGCCGCCTGGCTCGGCGCCCGGGGCGTGCGGGTCGTGCCGACGGTTGGCTTGGACGAGCCGCCGCCCCCTTCCGCCGCCGGCTGGGTGGTCAAGCCCGATGATGGGGCGGGTGCCGTCGACACCACGCTGCTCGCCGACCGCGATGGGCTCAGACGGTGGCGTGTGCAGCGGCCAGGCGACAGGAATTATGTGGCGCAGCCCTTTCTCGCCGGGGCAGCGTTGTCGCTCTCGATGCTCGCCCAGGACGGCAAGGCTTGGCTGCTGTCCTGCAATCGCCAGGACGTATCGCTGGCCGGTGGCCTCTTTCGCTATACCGGCGGGGTGGTCGGCGGCGCCGAGGAGCATCGCGCGGCGCTCTTGCCGCTCGCACGACGCATCGCCGAAATCCTCCCGGAGCTCTGGGGCTATGTCGGCGTCGATCTGATCGACGGCGAAGCGGGGCCGGTGGTGCTCGAGATTAATCCGCGCCTCACCACCTCCTATATCGGCCTCGCCGACAGTATCGGCCTCAATCCCGCCGAGCTGGTCCTGGCGCTGCGTCGGCGTCCTCTCGGCGAGCTGATCCGTCGGCTCGCGCCACGCCCCGTCGCCATCGCGGTGGACGGGTCGTGAGCGCGACCCAAGGCTGGGACATCGGCGGCGCCCACCTCAAGCTGGCGCGGGTCGAGCGCGGCCAAGTGACAGCGGTGCGCCAAATCCCCTGCCCGCTGTGGCTCGGCTTCGACCGGCTCACCGCGGCCTTGGAGGAAGCGCTCGCCTGCTGGCCGGCCGCTGAGCGCCACGCGGTGACGATGACCGCCGAGCTTGCCGATCTCTTTCCCGATCG
This sequence comes from Alphaproteobacteria bacterium, assembly GCA_030037055.1. GTDB lineage: Bacteria > Pseudomonadota > Alphaproteobacteria > ATCC43930 > CGMCC-115725 > DAHUYF01. The sequence goes on along the minus strand of JASHRZ010000420.1, from coordinate 2,097 downwards.
CGCCACCGGGGTGCGGGACATCCTCGGCGCCCTGAGGCGCCGCGTGCCGCAAGCGAGCGTCCGCGTCTACGCCAATGACGGCGGCTTTCTCTCGCCGGAGGCCGCGAGCGCGTCGCCCGAGCGCGTCGCCTCCGCCAATTGGCACGCCGCTGCCCGGCTGGCCGCGCGGCGGCTCCGCGACGGCCTGCTGGTCGATATCGGCAGCACCACGACCGATCTCGTGCCCTTGCGCCGCGGCCAGATCGCGGCCGAGGGCGCCGACGATGCCGCGCGGCTGGCGCTGGACGAGCTCGTCTATCGCGGCGTCGTGCGCACGCCGGTGATGGCGATCGCCACGCATGTCGCGCTCGGGGGCGAGCGCATCGGCGTCATGGCCGAGCTCTTCGCGACCACCGCCGATGTCTTTCGCCTCACCGGCGAGCTTCCGGCCGATGCCGATCAGCAGCCAACGGCCGACGGGCGCGGCAAATCGCTGGCGGAGAGCCGCGCGCGGCTGGCGCGGATGGTCGGACGCGACGCCGTCACGGCGCCGGACGCCGTCTGGGACGGCCTTGCCCGGCGCATCGCCCGCCGGCTGCTTCGGGACATCGCCGCCGCCGCACGCGCCGTCGCCGCGCGCGCCGGTCTGCCGCCGCATGCGCCGGTCATCGGTGCCGGCATTGGACGGTTTCTTGCGGCGGCGCTGGCGGAGCGGCTTGGCCGGCCCTATCGCCCCTATGAGGGCCTGATCAAGGCAGCCGATGCCGAGGTCGCCGCTATGGCCGCGGCTTGCGCGCCGGCAGCGGCGGTGGCGCTGCTCGCCGAAGCGCCGTCGATGAGCGCGCGCAAGCCCACGACCGCTGCGGCATCGAGCGGCGCCCCGCGGGGGCCTAGGGTCAGCGCCGAGCGGAAGCCGAGAAAATCCGGCGCAAGCGGCAGCAGCGCGGGCACGTCCGCGGCCGCAAGCGAACCCGCCAAGCCGGCGAGCAGCCCGCGCCCGCGCGCCCGAGCGATGAAGCGCCCAAGCTCCGCCAGCGGCAAGTGATGCATGAGCGATCCGCCGCGTTTGTCGGAGGTGTCGAGCATCACGCCGTGGAACCCGGCATCGGCGCAGAGCGCGACGAGGTTGAGATCGGGCCGCCGATCGGCAAAGAACACGGCGACAAGGCGAATGCCCGCGCGGGTTGCAGCGCCGAGCGCGGCAAGCGTTGTCGCGGCATCGCCCGCGAAGAGGCCGAGCTTGACGATGTCGACCCCGGTCTCCGCCATGGCGCGAACCGCGGCGAGGATCGGCGCCGGCGCGAGCGGCAGGTCGCCGATGGTCGCGCTGGTCGGCCTTCGGCCCGCGACCGTTGCCAGCGTGGCGCGGAGGACGCTGTCGGGAAGCCGTCCCAGGGCGCCGGCAGCAGGCTCCTTCAGGTCGATGATATCGGCGCCGCCCGCAATCGCCACGCACGCCTCTGCCGGCGAGCGGATGCTCGCCAAGAGCCTCGTCACCGCGTCCCTCCCCTCGCCTTGGCGTCGTGGAAATGCCGGATGCGCTCGATCAGCCAGCTCCAGGCCTCGCGCTCACGCTCGCCTGCCGTCTTGCCGACGGCGATCTCGAGATAGGCGATCTCCCGTTCGACCTTGTCGCGCGGCAGCAGATGCAGCCGGCTCACCAGTATCGCCGCCTCGATCACCGCCGCCTGCGCCCGGTTGAAGCCGCGGAAGGCGCCGTGCACGCCCTCATGCACGACGCGGCAGTGAAAGCGCGGCCGGAGCTCGTCCTCCTCGACGCGCTCGACGGCAAGCTCCTGATGCGCCAGCGCCGCAGTGAGGACGCAGCCGGCGACGCGCTCGGCGGGCCTCACCGGCCAGTCGCGCCGGCCGGTGAGGCAGCCGGCGAAGATGCGGACATCGTCGGTGTGGTTGATCACGGCGGCGCTGCTGCGCGCGAGATTGTCGAGCGTGGCGGAGGGTCGGAAGGGCGCCAGCACCGGGTGCCCGTCGCGCCAGATCACCCCCATCGGCGCAATATGCGGCCGCCCGTCGCCGGCAAGCGTGGTTATGATGCTTTCGATGATCATGGCGCGCCGCGCCGGCGTGGGCGGCGGCGCTGCAACGTCGGGCCGGCCG
>JASHRZ010000419.1 GCA_030037055.1 Alphaproteobacteria bacterium | reverse complement strand
CGCCGCGCCGCCGCCACGGCAATGCCGTGCTCGGCCATGCGCTCCTCGAGCGCTCCGAGCCAGGTCGGATCGGCCGGTCCATCGCGCAGCAGCCGCGCGCGCTCGCGCATGGCCTGTTCATAGGCGCCGACCCGCGCCGCATGGGTGGGGTCGAAGCCATAGACCAGCCGGTCGAGGAAGCGCCGCCGCGGTGCGCTGCCCTCGAGGAAGAGGCGGTCCATCTGCGGCGTCAGCCAGACCAGGCTGATATGCTCGGCGAGCGCCGCCTGGCTCCGGGCGGGGGCGCCGTCGATGCGCAGCAGGCGCCGCTCGCCGCTGTCGCTGCGCGCGTCGCGCCCGGTGCCGATCTGCACCGTCCCTTTGGGCGTCGTCAGCGTGGCGGCGATCGCCCAGGCGGCAGGCGGCGCCGCGCCGGGCCTCGCCGGCGGCACGCGGCGGTCGATCTCGGCGAGCTTGGCGCGCCTTATGCCGCGCCCGGGCGCCAGCAGGGAGAGCGCTTCCAGCAGATTGGTTTTGCCGGCGCCGTTCGGCCCGGTGAGCACTACCGGCCGCTCGTCCACCGCAAGGCGAGCCAAGGCGTAGCCGCGGAAATCGGTGAGCATCAGGCGGGTAACGGCGAGCCGGGCCGGAGCGGCCGGGTTCGTCGAGGCCATGGCGCTAATATGGGGATCGGCACCCCTTTCCGCCAGCAAGGAGATGGAAGCCTCGTCCCGCACTCTCTCGGCGACCTTTACACGCGCATCGGCATGAGCACGTAGAGCGCGCTGGCGTCGGCGGTGTCGCGCACCACGGTAGGCGACGCGGCATCAGCCATCGCGAAGCGCGCGCCCTCGCCCTCGATCTGTTCGGTGATGTCGAGGAGGTAGCGGGAGTTGAAGCCGATCTCGAGCGGCGAGGCGCTATAGCGCACCTCGATCTCCTCAGTGGCGGTGCCGTTCTCGGGGCTGGTGGCCGACAGCGTCAGGCTGCCGCGCTCGATGGTGAGCTTCACCGCCCGACTCTTCTCTGTGGAGATGGTGGAGACGCGGTCGACCGCCTCGGCGAACTCCTTGCAATCAACCTCGAGGATCTTGTCGTTGCCCGACGGGATCACCCGGTCGTAATCGGGGAAAGTGCCGTCGATCAGCTTAGAAGTCAGCACCGCATTGCCGAAGCCGAAGCGGATCTTGGTGTCGGAGAGCGAGATTTGCACGTCCTGGTCGATCTCGTCGATGAGCTTCCTGAGCTCGGCCACGGTCTTGCGCGGCACGATGACGCCGGGCATGCCGGCGGCGCCTTCGGGCAGCGGGATCTCCATCCGCGCCAGACGATGGCCGTCGGTCGCCACCGCGCGCAGCATCGGCACCTCGTTGCTCCTTGCGGCGTGGAGGAAGATGCCGTTGAGGTAATAGCGCGTCTCTTCCATCGAGATGGCAAAGCGTGTGCGGTCGATGAGCCGCTTTAGATCGGCCGCCGAGAGCGTGAAGCTGTGGGCGAGATCGCCTCCGGCCATCAGCGGGTAATCCTCGGACGGCAGACAGGCCAGGGTGAAGGTAGACCGGCCGGAGCGCAGCGTCATCGCCGCCCTGTCGCCGGCCTGGTCGATCTCGATCTGCGCGCCTTCGCGCAGCTTGCGCACGATGTCATAGAGCGTGTGCGCCGGGGCGGTGGTCGAGCCTTTGCGCACGCTCTGCGCCGCCACCGAGGCGACGATCTCCAGATCCATGTCCGTGGCCGAAAGCGTGAGCTCGCCGTTCTCGGCGCGCAGCAGCACGTTCGACAGGATTGGAATGGTGTTGCGGCGCTCGACGACGCTCTGCACATGGCCCAAGGCGCGAAGCAGCGCGGCGCGTTCAATGGTCAGCTTCATGACGGCAGGTTCACGCTCGTTGTGGCGGCTCTTGACCCCCGGGAAACCCTTCGGAAAGCCCCGCCCCAGCGGCCCCTCGAGACCCCAGCGGAACGGTAGGGAACTATAGCACACAGGGGGGGCGGGGTACACCCGCCAAAGGCCCGGAAAACCGCGGAAAAAGCCGCGGTTGGGGCGGTTTGCGGGGGCTCGAGAGGAGCGGCCGGGCGTCGGCGAGAGGGGATGTCCAGTGGCCGTCAACCGGCGCCGGATGCCCTCAGCTTGCCCCCCGGGTCTCGAGCATCCGCCGGAGTAGGTCGATATCCTCGGCCAGCGTCCGGTCGTTGGCGCGCAGCTCCTCGATCTTGCGCACCGCATGCATCACCGTGGTGTGGTCGCGACCGCCGAACTTGCGGCCGATTTCGGGCAGCGAGCGCGGCGTCAGCTGCTTACACAGATACATCGCCACTTGGCGCGGCCTTGCCACGGCACGGGCGCGGCGGGCCGAATGCATGTCGGCGAGCCGGATGTTGTAGTGCTCGGCCACACGCTTCTGGATCTCGTCGATGGTGACCCGCCGGTCGTTGGCGCGCAGCAGGTCGTGCAGCACTTCCTGCGCGCTCTCGATGGAGATGGCGCGGCCTACAAGCTGGGCATGGGCGATGATGCGGTTCAGCGCGCCCTCAAGCTCGCGCACGTTCGAAGTGATCTTGTGCGCCAGGAACTCGAGTACCTTGATCGGGATCTGCATGCGCTGCTGCTCGGCCTTGGCCTGGAGAATGCCGAGGCGCAGCTCGTAGGTGGTGGGATGGATGTCGGCGACCAAGCCCCAGCCCAGCCGCGAGCGCATGCGCTCCTCCATCCCCTCGAGATCGGAGGGCGATTTGTCGGCGGAGATGATGACCTGGCGGTTCTGGTCCACCAACGCGTTGAAGGTGTGGAAGAACTCCTCCTGGGTCGAGTCCTTGCCGCTGATGAACTGCACGTCATCGATCATCAGCACGTCCACCGAGCGGAACTGCCCCTTGAAGGCCATGGTGTCCTTGAAGCGCAGCGCGCGGATGAACTGGTACATGAACTTTTCGGCCGAAAGATAGATCAGCTTGCGCGAGGGATCATGGGTGCGGATATGCCAGGCGATGGCGTGCATGAGATGGGTCTTGCCCAGCCCTACTCCGCCATAGAGGAAGAGTGGGTTGAAAGGCACCGAGCGGCCGGGGCCGACCGAGGATTCCGCGACGCGGCGGGCTGCGGCGTGGGCGAGCTCGTTCGGCTTGCCGACGACGAAGTTCTCGAAGGTGAAGCGCGGGTCGAGCGCCGCGCCGATCTCCTTGTCCTCGCTCGGTTCAGCCGCGGCGATCGTCTCCTTCTCCCGGGTAGCAGGCGCCGGCGGCAGGGCGGACTCAGCCTGCGCCGCGCCGCCGCTGACAAAGATGTCGACGGCAGTGATCGCTGCGTTCTCGGCGTTCCACAGCGCGCGCACGCGGTCGGCGTAATGCGCCGCCACCCAGTCGCGCAGGAAGCGCGTCGGCACGCCGATGCGCACGCGGTTCTCATCGACCTCAGCGAGCGTCATGGACTTGAGCCAGCTGCGGAAGGCAGCCTCGCCGAACTCCTCGCGCAGCCGCCCGCGAACGCGCGCCCATTGCGCCTGCACGTCGCCGCCACTGGCAGGCGTCGTCGGCTTCGCCATGTCGTTACTCCTTCGCGCGAGCATGCGGTGCCGTCGCGTTGCCCGGACGGCGCGCGATCCGCCGCGCCTCGTCCGCTGCCATTGCCGGAAGAGTCTCCCGATAGTCTCTCAAGGCGCGATGCGCCGTCGGGCTCGATCTAGTTTTCACCGCATCCCCCCAGAAGGAAACTTGGTCGCTTTCGACGCAAGTTCCCTCGTTCGACGCGGGAGAATGTCTCCCCCGCCGATCTTTGCCTCGGTAAGCGCAGTTACACGAGCACGCTAATTCTCTACTTACTCGCCCACCGCTAAATGCTTGTTAGCAATGGCCGGCACCGCAGTCGTCGCTCTCAGCCGCGTACCATATCTGCAATTGCCGTCCATCAATAACTCTAACGAAGCACGCGGCTCGATTGCAATATGACCGAAAGGTGAACGCTTCAGATTCTTTTCCGGCTGTGGCAGAGAGGACGCAGGTAGCGCGCGGTTCGTGGAGGGAAAAAGTGCCGCCACTATCAATGCCTGCGGCCCGATCTTCGTGCGCAATGTCGTATGTGACACTCAGAGCGCGTTGATGCGCGCGGAGAGGCGCGACAACTTGCGCGCAACGGTGTTCTTGTGCATCACGCCCTTCTGCGCGCCACGCTGCATCTCCGGCTGCGCCGCCTTGAGCGCTGCGCGCGCCGCTTCCTTGTCACCGGCGGCAATCGCGGTCTCGACCTTCTTGACGAAGGTGCGGATGCGGGAGAGCCGCGCGCGATTGACCGCGGTGCGCCGCGCGGTCTGGCGGATGCGCTTTTCTGCGGAAACATGCGTGGCCATGAGCCGACCTGCCGTCTTTCAACTTGTCCCAGGGGGACGCCGCTTATAGCGACGTGCCCCCAGCGCGTCAAGCGCCGTCCGAGCCGTGCCGCCGGCTAGCGGTTCTTGAAATTCGGCTTGCGCTTCTCGATGAAGGCGACCATGCCTTCCTTCTGATCTTCAGTGGCGAAGAGCGAGTGGAAGACGCGGCGCTCGAAGCGCACGCCTTCGGCCATCGTCGTCTCATAGGCGCGGTTGACGGCTTCCTTGGCGATCATCACCGCCGGACGTGACATTCCCGCGATGCGCCGGGCGACGCCGAGCGCCTCCTCCAGCAGCCGCTCGGCCGGCACGACGCGGCTGACGAGGCCGCTGCGCTCCGCCTCGGCCGCGTCCATGGTGCGGCCGGTGAGGATCATGTCCATCGCCTTCGCTTTGCCGACGAAGCGCGTCAGCCGCTGCGTGCCGCCGGAGCCGGGGATGACGCCGAGCAGAATCTCCGGCTGGCCGAACCTGGCAGTGTCGGCGGCAATGACGGTGTCACACATCATTGCCACCTCGCATCCGCCGCCCAGCGCATGGCCTGCCACCGCGGCGATAATCGGCTTTCGGCAGGTCGTGATACGCTCCCATCCGTTGGTAATGAAGTCTGCGAGAAAGACGTCCATATAGTTGAGGCCGACCATCTCCTTGATGTCGGCGCCGGCAGCGAAGGCCTTGTCGCTGCCGGTGATGACCACGGCGCCGATGGCGTCGTCCGCCTCGAAACCGTCGAGCGCATGGCCGAGCTCGCGGATCAGAGCGTCGCACAGCGCGTTGAGCGCCTTGGGGCGGTTGAGGCGGATGAGACCGACATTATCGTGGGTTTCGACCAGAATGTTTTCGTAGGGCATTGCGAGGACCTCCGCAGATGAGCCGGTTCCTGAGTTCCTAGCGAGGCGACAGCGTGAAGCCGATGGTGAGCTCGCCGTCGGACCCGTGGAAATCGAGTCGCAGCGTTTCGCCCTCGCGCCGCCACGCATCGGCGCCTGCGGGCTTCCAGCCGAGCTGGGGCAGCGTCGCGGCATAGAAACGCTCTACCGTGGCGCGCGCGACCTTGCCGCTGGCCTGCGCCTCGACGATGCGGCCCTGCGGCTTGTCGAAGCTCAGCGCCGAACCCGCGACCGGCTGCAGCCCCGGCATCAGCGGCACGTCCTCGGTACCGGCGACGAAGCCGTCGGCGAGCGCGGGCAGCGAAGCCAGCAGCAGCGGCAGCAGGGCGAGGCGTGCGAGCATCCGCAGGAGCCTAGTCAACGCTGGCGCTTGCCACAATAAAATGTCGAGCGGCCGGATTGTACGATCCGCTTGATGCCGCGGTTGCAGTCGCAGCCCGGGCAGCGCTCGCCCTCCTTGCCGTAGACCGCCCAGTGACGCTGGAAGTACCCGAGCTCGCCCGAGGCCTGGACGTAATCCCTGAGGCTCGATCCGCCGGCGGCGATGGCGCGCTCCAGCACGTCGCGGATGGCGAGCGCCAGCCGTTCGGCGCGCGCGCCCGTCACCGTGCCGGCGATCCGCTTGGGCGAGAGGCCGGCGTAGAACAGGCTTTCCGAAACATAGATGTTGCCGAGCCCGGCGACGACGCGCTGGTCGAGCAGCGCCGCCTTGATCGGCGTCGCCTTGCCGTCGAGCCTGGCGGCGAGCGCCGGGCCGTTGAACTCGTTGCCGAGCGGCTCCGGCCCGAGATGCGCGAAAAGCTTGTGGCGCTCGAGCCCGGCGGCGCTGACATAGTCGAGCATGCCGAAGCGGCGGGCGTCGTTGAAGCGCAGCTCGGTGCCATCCTCCAGAGTGAAAATGACATGGTCGTGCGGATCGGCCGGCGCGCCGCCGCCCGGCGCCGACAACACCAGCCGCCCGGACATACCGAGATGGGCGATGACGACGCCGCCATCCTCGAGATGGAGGAGGATGTATTTGGCGCGCCGGCCGAGCCGCTCGACGCACCGTCCTTCGACACGCTCCCTGAGATCGAGCGGCATCGGTACGCGCAGATCGGCGCGATTGAGCGTCAGCCGCGCGACGCGCCGTCCTTCCAGGCGCAGCGCCAGGCCGCGTCTCACAGTCTCGACTTCCGGCAGCTCGGGCATGGCTTGTGGTGTAGCGCTTGCGCGCCTCAAGCGCTATGGTCCGATCATGGCGGAAGGCGAGACGGATTTCGGCTATCGCCGAGTCAAGGCCGAGGACAAGGCGCGCCTCGTGCGGGCGGTCTTCGACAGCGTCTCGCCGCGTTATGATCTCATGAACGACCTCATGAGCGGCGGCGTGCATCGCCTGTGGAAGGCGGAGCTCATCGACCGCCTTGTGCCGCGGCCGGGACAGCTTCTGCTCGACGTCGCCGGCGGCACCGGCGACATCGCCCAGCGCTTCCTCGCGCGCGCCGGCAACGCCCAGGCGATCGTTTGCGACATCAACGAGAGCATGCTCGTCCAGGGGCGCAACCGCGCCATCGATGCCGGCGTGGTTTCCGGCATCGCCTGGCTGTGCGGCGATGCCGAGCGCTTGCCGGTGGCCGATACCGTTGTCGACGCCTACACCATCGCCTTCGGCCTGCGCAACGTCACCGACATCGCGGCGGCGCTCGCCGAGGCGCGGCGCGTGCTCAAGCCGGGCGGGCGCTTCCTCTGCCTTGAGTTCAGCCGGATCGAGGCGCCGCTGTTGCGCCAGGTCTACGATCTCTATTCCTTCACCGTTCTGCCGCTGCTCGGGCAGGTGGTGGCGGGAGACCGCGAGGCCTATCAGTACCTGGTCGAGAGCATCCGCCGCTTCCCGCCGCAAGCGGAGCTGGCGCGAATGATGGAAGCCGCCGGGCTCGAGCAGGTGCGCTTCCGCAACCTCACCGGCGGCATCGCCGCGCTCCATTCCGGCTGGCGTCTCTAAGAGCTGGACGTGCTGCGCGCCGGGCGCAACCTCTTTCGTCTCGTTGAGATCGCCTTCATCCTGGCGCGCTATGACGCGCTGTTCCCGCTCGAGGACGTCATCGCCGCCCGTCCGGCCTATCGCCTCGCGCGGCTCTTCCGCCGGCGCGACGCGGCGCTCCAGCGTCTGCGGCCGGGCGAGCGGCTGGCGGCGGCGCTGCAGGCGATGGGGCCGAGCTTCATCAAGCTCGGACAGGCGCTGTCGATCCGCGCCGATCTCATCGGCGAGGCGCTGGCGGAGGACCTCGCCGCCTTGCAGGACCGGCTGCCGCCTTTCCCCGGCGCCGAGGCGCGGCGCATGGTCGAGGCGGAGCTGGACCATCCGATTGCCGCGCTCTACCGCGCCTTCGACGACCACCCGATCGCCGCCGCCTCGATCGCCCAAGTGCATTTCGCCGAGACCATCGAGGGCGAGAACGTGGCGGTCAAGGTGCTGCGACCCGGCATCCATGCCGCCGTCGCCCGCGATCTCGATCTCTTCTTTTGGCTGGCGCGGCTGGCCGAGCGCACGCAGCCGGGGCTGCGCCGGCTGAAGCCGGTGGCGGTGGTGGAGACGCTGGCCGAGACGGTGCGGCAGGAGATGGATCTGCGCTTTGAGGCGGCCGCCGCCTCGGAGCTGCGCGAGAATTTCGCCGGGGATCCGACCTTTCGCGTGCCGCGGGTCGATTGGCGGCGCACCAGCCGACAGGTGCTGACCCTGGAGCGAGTCGGCGGCACCCGCGTCGACGATCGCGCCGCGCTGCTCGCCGCCGGGCATGACATTCATGTCCTCATGGCACACGCTGCGGGCGCGTTCTTCAACCAAGTGTTCCGCGACGGCTTCTTCCACGCCGACCTCCATCCCGGCAATCTTTTCGTCGACGCCCAGGGCGCCATCGTTGTTGTCGATTTCGGCATCATGGGCCGGCTCGACCGCAAGACGCGCTACTACCTCGCCGACATGCTCCTGGCCTTCCTCACCGGCGACTATC
>JASHRZ010000033.1 GCA_030037055.1 Alphaproteobacteria bacterium | reverse complement strand
GATGACGTAAAGAATCTTTCGCAGATTTTGGGCGGTGGCTCCCGATCTGGCTAAGTTGGTCGTTGCAAGACGGTCCAACCCAGGCAGAGGAGAGAGCCACCATGGAAGAGGATAGCAAAGGGACGGGACTTGGTAACGTCATTCGCATCGATGACGATCGGATCCGGGATCACCTGGGCAAGATCGTCCGCGGCAGCGTGGAGGAGACCTGAACGCGTTGCTGGAAGCGGAAGCGGACCGGCTATGCAATGCCGGGCGGTATGAACGCAGCGAGGCGCGTCGCGACACGCGCGCCGGGAGCTACGAGAGGAAGCTGCAGACGAGCGCCGGCGAGGTTCAGCTCAAGGTTCCCAAGCTACGCCAGCAGACCTTCGAGACGGCGATCATCGAGCGCTACCGGCGGCGGGAGAGCTCGGTGGAAGAGGCGTTGATCGAGATGTACCTGGCGGGGGTGTCGGTGCGGCGGGTGGAGGACATCACCGAGGCGCTGTGGGGCAGCCGGGTAAGCCCGTCGACGGTCTCCAACCTGAACCAGAAGATCTATCAGCAGATCGATGTCTGGCGGAACCGGCCGATTGCCGGCGCGCATCCCTACCTCTACCTCGATGGCATCGTCTTGAAGCGCAGCTGGGCCGGCGAGGTTCGCAACATCTCGCTGCTGGTGGCGATCTCGGTCAACGACGAGGGCTACCGGGAGATCCTCGGCATCGTCGAGGGCGCCAAGGAGGACAAGGCGGGCTGGAGCGCGTTCCTCAAGCACCTCAAGGAGCGCGGTCTTGCCGGCGTGCAGCTCGTCATCTCCGATGCTTGCCAGGGGCTGGTCGAGAGCGCGGCCGAGTTCTACCCCGAGGCGCGCTGGCAGCGTTGCACCGTGCATTTCTACCGCAACGTTTTCAGCCACGTGCCGGTGCCGAAGCTGCGTGAAGTGGCCTTGATGCTGAAGGCGATCCACGCCCAGGAGAGCCGCCAGACCGCCCGCCAAAAGGCGGACGAGGTCATCGCCAAGCTCAGGGCGATGCGGCTCGGCAAGGCAGCCGAGCTGGTCGAGCACGCCGTTGGCGAGACGCTCGCCTACTACGCCTTCCCCGAAGAGCACTGGCGCCGCATCCGCACCAACAACCCGCTCGAGCGCCTGATGCGCGAGATCAGGCGGCGAACCCGCGTCGTCGGCGCCTTCCCCGACGGCCAATCCGCCCTCAACCTGGCCGCGGCCAGGTTGAGGCACATCGCCGGAACCCGCTGGTCAACCAAACGCTACCTGAACATGAAGCTGATCGAGCAGCACACACTCGCCACCCAGATCGCTTAACCGGATCGGACACCGACCCAAAGTGCGAAAGATTCTGGACACTATCCAGAGTTGGATCTTCAGCGTGGCCACTGTCGATACCGGATGATTGGTCACAGCCCCTTAGGCTCGGTCAGTCGGTCTCACCGTAGAAATGGATACCTGGAGCGTATGCCAGGCTCGAAGCGTTTTTCGGTGGGACTCAAACTCGGAAGAAGCGTAGGAAAAGGGTTGAAACGATTTGGGTCCCACCGCAACTTATCATATTGATCTCAGCGGCGGAGCGCCACGCGCGGGAGTCGCTCGGCGCTCAGCCCCTTGACCGGATAGCGATGGATGGCGGCGACGCGGATCGGCATGGGCGGCCTCGTGGTGGTCGCGCCGGCCCCGGGGCGGGCCAGATCGCAACCCCGCGCCGATCTTAAGAGACGAGGCCGAGCTTGGCGAGGAAGGGTCGATCTCGGCGTTGAGGCGCGTCGCCTGGCCGGCGAGTTCCAAGCAGGGGCAGGCACCTGCTCGCCGCGGCGGCGAGAGCGGCGCGTCCTTGGTTTAGCCCGCCAGCTCGGCGAGCGCGAGGGCCAGGGGTGCTTCGGGCCGGGCTAGCTGCTCGAGGGCGGCATAATGATGGCAGCCCGCGAGCTCCTGGAAGACGCCGGGCAGACCGTGGCCCAGCCACGCCTCGGCATAATCGCGCGACTGCCGGCGCAGCTCCGGCAGCTCGGCCGCGCCGACCGCGACGATCAGCCGCCCGGCGCGCGCCGGCAGATGCAGCAAAGGGCTGTTGCGCCGCGCCTCCGCCGCGTCGAGCCCAAGCTTCTCGTTGAGGTAGTTGAGCCGGATCGGCTCGAGATCGTAGATGCCGCTGATCGCGATGCCGCCGCGGACCGCGGGTTCGCCCATGACGAGCGCGGTCAGATGCCCGCCCGCCGACCAGCCCGCGGCGAAGAGGCGCCCGGGGTCGGCGCCCCAGCGGTCGAGATGGGTGCCAAGCCAGACGGCGGCCGCGCGCGCCTCGGCCGCGATCGCATCCATGCGCGCCGCCGGCGCGAGCGTGTAGCCGGCCACGGCGACGTTAATGCCGTGGGCGAGCGGGCCTTCGGCGATGAAGGAAAAGCCGTCCTTGCCGTTCCGCTGCCAGTAGCCGCCATGGAAAAAGAGCAGCGTCGGCGCCCCGTCGCGCCCGGCGGGAAAGAAGTCGAGCCGGGCGTCGGGCGCGGCGGCATAGGCGATGTCGCGCGGGCCGGCGACGCGCTCGCGCAGCGCGGCGCTGCGACGCCGCCAATCGGCGATGATCCCGGCGCTGCCCGCGACGGCGGCGGAGTTGTTGTAGGCGGCGTCGAGCGCCCTACGGTCCATGCCGCGATAAAGGGCCATGGTGCGGGCGGCCGCCGGGCGGACCTCCGCGCCTCAGGCGAGCGCCTGGCGCACGGCGCGCCGCGCCATGACGGCGACGAGATGGGCGCGATAGGCGGCGACGGCATGGATGTCACTGTTGAGCCCGTCGGCCGCGATGCTGAGGCCGTCCAGGGACTCTGGCGCAAAGGCGCGGGCAAGCGCCGCCTCGGCAGGGGGGAGACGGAAGACGCAGGGCGCGGCACCGGTGACCGCCACGCGGACCCCCGCCGCCGTCTCGGCGACGAATACGCCGACGATCGCGAAGCGCGAGGCGGGATTGGGGAACTTGACGTAGGCCGCGCGGCGCGGGATCGGGAAGGAGACGGCGGTGACGATCTCGTCGGGCTCCAGATCGGTCGCGAAGAGGCCGGTGAAGAAATTGTCGGCCGGGATGCTGCGCTCGCAGGTCGTCACAGTGGCGCCGAGCCCGAGCAGCGCCGCGGGATAGTCGGCGGCGGGATCGTTGTTGGCGATGGATCCGCCGAGTGTGCCGCGGTTGCGCACCTGCGGGTCGCCGATGCCGTCGGCGAGAGCGGCGAGCGCCGGGATCGCCTCGCGCACCACGGGCGAGGCCGCCACCGCGGCGTGCCGCGCCAGCGCGCCGATCACCAGCGCCTCGCCCTTGCGCTCGATCGCCGCAAGCGCGCCGATGCCCTTGAGGTCGATCACCGCATCCGGGCTCGCCAGCCGCTGCTTCAGCGTCGGGATCAGCGTCTGGCCACCGGCGAGCAGGCTCGCCTCCTCGATCTGGCCGAGCAGCGCCCGCGCTTCCCCGAGCGAGGCCGGACGATAATAGGCGAAGCTGTACATCGGTCCCCCTTACTCCGCCACCGGACGCAGGCGCGCCGCCTGGATGGCCTGCCAGACGCGCTGCGGCGAGGCGGGCATGTCGACATGGGTCACGCCGTATTGGGCGAGCGCGTCGACTACGGCGTTCATCACCGTGGCCGGCGATGCGATGGTGCCGGTCTCGCCGCAGCCCTTGACGCCGATCGGGTTGTGCGCGCTGGGCGTGCACGCCGTCTCCGAGACGATGAGCGGCAGATCGTCGGCGCGCGGCATGCAGTAGTCCATGAACGACCCGGAGAGCAGCTGGCCTGAGGCGGGATCATAGACGCAATCCTCGCACAGTGCCTGGCCCACGCCCTGCACCACGCCGCCATGGACCTGGCCCTCGACGAGCAGCGGGTTGAGCACGGTGCCGATGTCGTCGACCGCGGTGTAGGCGACCAGCACGGTGACGCCGGTCTCGGGATCGACCTCGACCTCGGCGACATGGCAGCCGCCGGGATAGGTGAAGTTGACGGGATCGTAGAACGCCGTCTCCTCGAGCCCGGGCTCCAGCGTCTCCAGCGGATAGCTCGGCGGCGGCGTGTAGGCGGCGCCGGCGATCTCGGCGAAGCTCTTGCTGCGGTCGGTGCCGGCGACGGTGAAGGCGCCGTTTTTGAACTCGATGTCCTGCTCGCTCGCCTCGAGCAGCGCCGAGGCGATCTTCTTGCCCTTGTCGATGATCTTGCCCGCCGCCTTGGCGATGGCGGCGCCGCCGACCGCGGCCGAGCGCGAGCCGTAGGTGCCGAGCCCGAAGGGGCTGCGCGCGGTGTCGCCGTGGATCACCTCGACATTGGCGCAGGGCACGCCGAGGAGCTCGCTGACCAGCTGGGCGAAGACGGTCTCGTGGCCCTGGCCGTGGCTGTGGGCGCCGGTGATGACGCTGATGTCGCCCGACGGGTTCACGCGGATGTTGGCGCTCTCGAAGATACCGCCGCGTGCGCCGAGCTGCTGTGCGATGCGCGAGGGCGCGAGCCCGCAGGCCTCGATATAGGTGACGAGGCCGATGCCGCGCAGCTTGCCGCGCGCGGCCGAGGCGGCGCGGCGCTCGGCGAAGCTCGACCAGGCCGAGAGCTCCAGCGCCTTCGCCAGCGTCGCCGCGTGGTCGCCGGTGTCGTATTGCAGCATCACCGGCGTCTGGTAGGGATAGGCGTCCTTGGGGATGAGGTTGCGCCGGCGAATCTCGACGCGGTCGAGGCCGAGCTCGTGGGCCGCGACGTCGACCAGGCGCTCCAGCACGAAGGTGGCCTCGGGCCGCCCGGCGCCGCGATAGGCGTCGGTGGGCACGGTGTTCGAGAACACCACCTTGACCTCGCAATGGATCGCCGGGGTGGTATAGGCGCCGGCGAGGAGCGGGCCATAGAGGTTGGTCGGTATGTTGGGGCCAAAGGTCGAGACGTAGCCGCCGATATTGGCCAGGGTCGAGACGCGCAGGCCGAGGAACTTGCCGTCGCGGTCGAGCGCCAGCTCGGCATGGGTGACGTGGTCGCGGCCCTGCGCGTCGGAGAGGAAGGCCTCGCTGCGCTCGGCGACCCACTTGACCGGCCGCTCGAGCCGGCCCGCCGCCCAGGTGACCAGCGCCTCCTCGGCGTACACCACTTGCTTGCTGCCGAAGCCGCCGCCGACGTCGGGCGCCACGACCCGGAACTTGCGCTCGGGGATGCCGAGCATGAGCACGCCGAGCAGCACGCGCGCCACATGCGGCAGCTGCGTCGAGGTGAAGAGCGTGTACTCGCCGGTCGAGGGCTCGTACTCGGCGAGCGCGGCGCGCGACTCCATCGCGTTGGGGACGAGGCGGTTGTTGACGAGGTCGAGCTTCGCCACGTGATGCGCCTTGGCGAAGGCGACGTCGGTCGCCGCCTTGTCGCCGACCGCCCAGTCGCAGCAGAGGTTGCCGGGGACGTCGTCATAGAGCTGCGGCGCGCCGGGCTTCACCGCTTCGGCGACGGCGGTCACCGCCGGCAGCACCTTGTAGCTCACCTGCACTAGCTCGGCGGCGTTGCGCGCCGCGGCCAGCGAGTCGGCGACGACCATCGCCACGGGATCGCCGACGTGACGCACCTTGCCGGCGGCGAGCGGCGGGTGCGGCGGCTCCTTCATCGGCTTGCCGTCCCTGCCGACGATGCCCCAGGCGCAGGGCACGCCGTTGATCTTGCCGGCGATGTCGGCGGCGGTGTAGACGGCGGCGACGCCGGGGCTGGCGAGCGCCGCCTTGGCGTCGACCGCCAGGATCTCGGCATGGGCGTGCGGCGAGCGCAGGAACACGGCGTAGAGCTGGTGCGCGCGGACGATGTCATGGACGTAGCGGCCGCGCCCCGTGAGGAAGCGCCGGTCCTCCTTGCGCCGGAGCGGCGCGCCGATGCCGTCATGCGTCATGTCAGTCTCCTCCTCAGGCGCTGCGCAAGGCGGCCGCGCCGGCGCGGATCGCCTTGACGATGTTCTGATAGCCGGTGCAGCGGCAGATGTTGCCCTTGAGCCAGGCGCGGATCTCCGCCTCGGACGGGTCCGGGTTGACGGCGACGAGGTCGACCGCGCTCATCACCATGCCGGGCGTGCAGAAGCCGCATTGCAGGCCGTGCTGCTCGTGGAACGCCTGCTGCATGGGATGGAGCGCGCCGTCGGCCGCCAAGCCCTCGATCGTCACCACGCTCGATCCCGCCGCCTCGGCGGCGAGCAGCGTGCAGCTCTTCGCCGATGCGCCGTCGACCAGCACGGTGCAGGCGCCGCATTGGCTGGTGTCGCAGGCGACATGCGTGCCGGTGAGCCGGAGCCGGTCGCGCAGCAGCGCCGAGAGCAGCAGGTTGGCCTCGACCTCGACGGTCACCAGCTGCGCGTTGACGGTCAGCTTGATCTCCATGATGCGATCCTACTCCTGCTTCGCGCCGCGGTTGAGCTTCAATGCGGCGCTCCCGCCGCCGGGCCGCCGGCCAGCAGCCGCGCCTCGTCGGCCTCCCAGGACGCCACGACCCCGTCGCCGACGCCGAGGGGATCGCCGAAATAGCCGCCTTCCTCGACATAGACGACGAACTCGTCGGCGCCGTTGACTGCGGTCTCGGCCATCGCGAGCGCCAGCGTCACCTTGACGTAGGTGCCCTGGTACTCGACCGCCTTGACGGAGCCGGTCACGGCGTTGTCGGGCGGCGCGCCGTCCCGCGCCCAGCGCGCCAGGCGCACGCGGTCGCGCCGCACCGAGAAATAGACGGTCTGGCCGCGCGCCGGCCGGCGCTCGCGCGCCGCGAGCAGGAAATGCTGGCCGCGCGGCCCGCCGAGGCGCAGGACCGCGCCCGGCGCCTCGGCGACGGCGCCGGAGAGCACGTTCTGGCCGCCCATGAAGCGCGCGACATAGGCGCTCTTCGGCTCGGCGTAGATGCCGCGGGCGGAGGAGGACTGCTCGATGCGGCCGCGGTCCATGACCACCACCTGGTCGGCGACAGCCACCGCCTCGAGCTGCGTGTGCGTGACGTGGATGAAGGTGATGCCGAGCTGGCGCTGCATCTGGCGCAGCTCGCTGCGCATCTGCAGGCGCAGGAACTCGTCAAGCGCCGAGAGCGGCTCGTCGAGCAGCAGCACCCGCGGCTTGGTCACGATGGCGCGGGCGAGGGCCACGCGCTGCTGCTGGCCGCCGGAGAGCTGCGCCGGCAGCCGGGAGGCGAGGGCCGCGAGCTGCACCTGCTCGATGACGCGGTCGGCCTCGCGGTAGCGCTCGGCCTTGCCAACGCCGCGCGCGCGCAGCGAGAAGGCGATGTTGTCGCGGACCGTCAGATGCGGGAAGAGCGCATAGCTCTGGAACATCATGGCGGTGCCGCGCCGGCTTGGCGGCTGGCCGACGACGTTCTCGCCGCCGATGACGATCTCGCCGTCGGTGGGCGTCTCGTGGCCGGCGATCATGCGCAGGATGGTGGTCTTGCCGCAGCCGCTCGGGCCGAGCAGGCAGCAGTAGCTGCCGTCCTCGACGGCGAGGTTCACGCCGTCGACCGCGACGGTGCCGTCGGGGAAGCGCTTGAAAAGCCCGACCAGATCGATGCGTCCGCGCCCGGCCATCTCAGCTCCTCGCTCCGCTGCCGCCCCGCCTTCCGCCGCCGCCGCTCACGGCCGCTTCGCCGGCAGCGCGCGGCCGAAGCGCCGGCGCTGGATCACCGCGATCGCGCCGAGCGAGATGCCGATGACGAGGAAGGAGAAGGCGGTGGTCACCGTGCCCAGCGCGTAGAGCGCCGGCGAGGTGACGTTGGTGGTCATGCTCCAGATCTCGAGCGGCAGCGTGTTGGTCGGCCCCGAGGTCTGGAGCGTGCGCGCGAACTCGTCATAGGAGAGGGTGAAGCCGAACAGCGCCACGGCGATGATGCCCGGCAGGATGATGGGAATGACGACGAGGCGCACCACCTGCGCGGGCGACGCGCCGAGATCGCGCGCCGCCTCCTCGTAGGCGCGGTTGAAGCGGCCGAACACGGCGAACATGATCAAGAGGCCGAAGGGGAGCGTCCAGGTCAGCTGCGCCCCCACCGCCGAGCTCCACCAATGCTCCGGCACCCCCAGCAGCTGAAACATCAGGCCGATGCCGATGCCGAGCACCAGGCCGGGCGCCACCAGGCTCGCGACCGCGCCGTAGAACAGGATGCCGCTGCCGCGGAAGCGCTGGCGGAAGGCCATGCCGGAAGCGACCGAGATCGCCACGGTGAGCGCCATGACAATGAAGGCCAGCGGCAGCGAGCGCTCGATGGCGCCGATGACGTCGCCGGTGCGCACCTGCGTGAAGAGGTCGATGAACCAATAGAGGCCGAAACCGCGCATCGGGAACACCAGCGCGCCGCCCTGGCCCTGGAACGACAGGATGAAGATGCACAGCATCGGCCCGTAGAGGAAGAGGACGTAGGCCGCGAAGAAGGCGGCGAGCGCATAGAAGGTCCACGGGCGGTTGCCGGAGGAGTTGGTCATGACAAGGGGCTCCCGCTAGCGCTGGTCCACCAGCTCCCGGCGCACGTCGACCGCGCGCAGGATCAGGCCGACCATCAGCACGACGATGATGATGAGGAAGACGGCGTTCGCCGCCGCGTGCGGGAAGAGCAGCACCGAGATGTCGTCGAACATGGCCGAGACCACCGAGGCGCGGCTGCCGCCGCTCATCACGCGGACGACGTAGAAATCGCCCATCACCAGCGTGATCACGAAGATCGAGCCGAGCACGATGCCGCTCTTGACCAGCGGCACGACGACGAAGAGCACGGTCTGCAGCCGGCTGGTGCCGGCATCCGACGCGGCCTCGAACAGCGAGCGGTCGATGCGGCTCATCGAATTGAAGAGCGGCACGATCATGAAGATGGTGAAGAGATGGACATAGCTCACCACCACCGAGAAATCGGAGAACAGCAGGAACTCGAGCGGGCGATGGATCACGCCGAGGCCGATGAGGCCGCGGTTGATCAGACCCTCCTTGCCGAGCAGCGGCAGCCACGAGATCATGCGGATGATGTTGGAGGTCCAGAATGGCACGGTGCAGACCAGGAAGAGCCCGATCGCGACCAGCTGGTTGCGCACGTGGAAGACCAGGAAATACGCGACCCAGAAACCGATGATCAGCGTGAAGAACCAGACCAGCGCCGCGAAGCGCAGGGTGGAGAGATAGAGGTCGAGCGTCAGATGCTCGCTCAGCACCGCGGCGTAGTTCTCGGGGGAGAAGGCGGGAACGATGCCGAAATCGTCGTAATGGAAGAAGCTCACCGCGACCACGAAGCCGATCGGCACCACGAAGAACACCAGCAGCACCAGCGCCAGGGGCAGGACCTGAAGCGCCACTCTCACACGCGCCGACAGCATCGCACCGCTCTCCCGCGAGAATCCCGGCGGCGGGCAGGCGCCCGCCGCCCCGGGCATCTCAGGCCGATTTGAACTCGTTCCAGCGCCGGCTCATGTACTGGTTCTCGTCCATCACCGTGTTCCAGCAGGAGATGTTGGTGAAGCGGTCGACGATCGAGCCGCCGTCGCGCTTGGCACCCGGCTGCTCCATCACCACGCCGTAGGGATCCTTGATGATGTCGGTCGCGGGCTTGCCCTCGTACCAGTAGCCGTACTCGTTCTCGGTCATGAACTTGGCGGCGGTCTTCGGCACCGGGCTGTAGTAGCCATAGCGCGCGACGAAGGCGCCCTGCCAGCCGGAGTAGTACCAGTTGAGATATTCATAGGCGGCGTCGAGCTTCTTGCCGGTGAGGTGGCGCGCCAGCCCCATGCCGTTGCACCAGCCGCGATAGCCCTCGCGGCCGTCCTTGATGTTGACCGGCGCGTAGATGCAGGGAATGCCCTTGACACGGACCGCGGCGACCGCCGGCGACCACATCGACTGGATGATGATCTCGCCCGCCGCCATCAGCTCGACCGACTGGTCGAAGGTGGTCCAGGTGGCGCGGAAATGCCCCTGCTTCTTCAGCGCGATGAGCACGTCGATGGTCTTGTCGATCTCCTCGCGCGTCATGTTGCCCTTGTTCTTGTAGGTGACGTCGCCGCGCGATTCGCAGGCGAGCGCCGCGTCCATGATGCCGATGTTGGGCACGTCGAGGATCGCCGCCTTGCCCTTGAATTCGGGATTGAACAGCTCCTTCCACTCGGTGATCGGCCGGCCGATGAGATCCGGCCGATAGCCCATGCTGTCGGCGTTGTAGACCTGGGGCATGAAGGTCATCCAGTCGTGCACGCCCTCGACGATCTTGGTGCTCTCCTTGCTTTCGATGTACATCGCCTCGTAGGGCGATATGCCCTGGCGCGAGACCTTCTTGGCCTCGTACTCGCCCTTGGTGAAGATCGGCAGGATGTTGTCGAACTCCTTGATCCGCTTCACTTCGATGCCCTGCAGGATGCCGCGCGCGACGGCGACCTTGGTCTGCCAGCCCTCGAGATCGGGGATGTCGACGCTCTCCGGCTGGGTGACGAAGCGGGTGATCGCCGCCGAGGTGTCGAGATTCTGCATCGACACCTTGAAGCCGAGATCCTTCTGCGCCTGATCGCCGATTGCCTTCACCACCGAGTAGGAGACGCCGACGTGGCGCAGCTCGATGTCCTTGATCTCCTGCGCCCAGATGACGGGCGCGCCGATGACGCCGGCGCCGGCCGCGGCGCCCATCGCCGCCGCCCCTTTCAACACGGCGCGGCGCGACACCGGCGCCGTCCTGCTGATTTCCCTGGACCTATCGTGCTTCTTCCCGCGCTCGCTCATCTGCACCTCCGCTGTGTCGGCGCACGGCACCCCGTCCATATCGTGAGCACGCTTGGTGAAATTCTGTGCATCACTGGGCGTCGCGCCGCCGAACTTGGGCCGACCTTAAGACCACTTCGGCGCGGTACAGAAATTGCAAATGTTAATCCCAGGCATAAGCGGAGTTTATGGCGCATGGTCACCGGTCACCTCGACATCCGTTCGCTGCGCTCCTTCGTCGCCGTCGCCGAGACCGGCAGCGTCACCGAGGCGGCGCGGCGCATGGGACGCACGCAGCCGGCGATCACGCTGCAGATCCGACGGCTCGAGGAGCAGACGGGAAAGCAGTTCTTCGAGCCGATGGCACGCCGCCCGGTGCCGACGCACGACGGCGAGGTGCTGCTTGGCTACGCCCGCGCCATCCTGCGCATGCACGACGAGCTGTGGCGGCGGATGCACGCCAAGGATGTCAAAGGCCGCGTCGTGCTCGGCACGCCGGATCTCTACGCCGCGTATCTGCTGCCACAGATCCTGACCAGCTTCCGCGCCGCCTATCCCACCGTCGAGGTCGATGTGCGCTGCGCGCTGAGCCGCGTCCTGATGGAAGAGATCGACGCCAACGAGATCGACATCGCGCTCGTCACCGCCATGCCGGGGATCCGCGCCGGCGAATTCATCCGCAAGGAGCCGCTGGTTTGGGTCGGCGGGCAGGGCCACGCCGCCTACAACGAGAACCCGGTGCCGCTGGCGCTGCTGCCGCGCGGCAACATCTTTCGCGACGCGGCGATCGAGGCGCTCGACAGCATCGGCCGCCCGTGGCGACTCGCCTGCATCAGCGAGAGCATCAGCGGCCTGCAGGCGGCGGTGTTCTCCGGCTTCGCGGTGAGCGTCGTGGCGAAGAGCGCGCTGGTTGCCGGCATGCGCGTCCTCGGCCGGCTCGAATCCTTCCCGGAGCTGCCCGAGGTCGACGTGGTGATGCATCGCTGCCCCGGTCGCCCCAGCGCCGCCGCCAACCGCCTTGCCGATTTCGTGGTCGCGAGCCTGCTGCGCGACGGCTACGGCGAGGCGACCTAGTAGCGAAAAGCGGCGTGGCCGCAGCGCCCGCCTAAGCGACGCGCTGCACCGCAAAGCGCCGCGGCAGCGCCAGCAGCGCGTCCTGCGCCGCGACGATCTGCAGCTCCGCCTCGCCCGAGCGCGCCGTCGCCTCGATCACGGCGTAGACGGCGGCGGCGGTGGCGGCTTGGGTGGTTCGGGCGGCTTGGAAGGCATGGGAACCAGTGTCCAAGCCTCGGCGGATGTCTGGACAGTCGGGTAATACGAGCGCGAGGGAGCGCAGTAACACATTCGACACCGAGCAGGGATCCGAAACTTCGATCCGCTCAGCAGCACCGGCACGAGCCGTAGAGCCGGCCGCGGCGCCACGATCTCTTCGACGAGCTGCTCAGACCTGTAGGACTCTCGGATCGACGCAGCGGCTGGTGGCCACCAAGGACCAAAGACCGCGGCCATCTCTTTTCGGCCGAGCGGAAAGCGCGCCTTCAGGGTGGGCTCCCACAACTCGAGCCCTTCAGTTGAATCGATCCCTTTGCGCCCTCAGAGCGCTGGCCACAATATAGTATAGTCTAACAAAGCGATTTTGGCGGAGCCTGTCGTGAGTGACACCACCATCAGGCGTGTGGGACAAAGCTCGCCCGGCGCGCAGCCAACCGGAACGCGATGCGGCGCAATGGGCGCGCCGCTCCGCAGCACTTCGTCGCAGAACGCGTGCCGCGACGGCGGAAGAGCGGCTTTCGCCCGACAGCAGTGGAGGAACGCCCGCAATAGCGCCGTCGGTTGGATGCTCGCTATCGCCGCGCTTGGCTTGGTTGCATGTTGTGCCACCGCCGGCGCCCAGGTCACCCCGCCGGCGCCCTCGGTCTCCGTCGTCCCCGTAGCAAGCCGGCAAGTGACGGAGGCGGACGATTACATCGGCCGCGTCACGCCGATCGACAAGGTCGACAT
>JASHRZ010000418.1 GCA_030037055.1 Alphaproteobacteria bacterium | reverse complement strand
GCGCTGGTCGCCAACGCGCTCGATGAGGGCAAGAACGTGCGCAAGGTCGGCGAGGCCGAAGTTGGCGCGCTGGCCGAAGGCGTCGTCTTTAGCCCGATGGCAAGTATCTCTATGTCGGAAACTTCATGGATGGCGACATCACCATTCTCCGCCTGAAAGGCGACCGGCTGATCCAGGCTGGGACCTCCAAGCTGGCCGGCCATCCCGCCTCGATGCGCGGCAGCAATCCCCGAGGGGAGCGTGACAACGGCCACCGCGCTCCTTCGTGCGGTACCGCCCGTTTCCGTGTCTCCCTCCGAGCCGGCCTATTGCAGCTCCGTCTTGCGATTGCCCAGCTTGGCGATAAGCCGCAGGATGTCGGCTTGCAGCTGCGGGTCCTTTGATGCCGTCATAGCCGGGGATCAGCGACGTGATCTCGCGGTCGAAGGTCTCGTTGAGGTCGGGCGCGACCTCGCGCGCCAGATTCTTCGCGACAAGCCCTCGGGATGGCCCGCGAAGAAACTCGCCGGCGAGACTTGCATGACCTGCGAGACGTCATAGAGGCGCCTGGCAGAGATGCGAACGTCCCCCGGACTCGTATTTCTGCACGGCCTGGAAGGAGACGCCGATCTTGCTGGCCAGTGCACCCTGACTCAGTCCGAGCTGGATGCGGCGCAGCCGCATGCGACCGCCGACATAGACGTCGATCGGATGCGGCGCGATATCTTTTTTGTGGCATCATCGTTCGGGTCTGACCCGTGGCGGTCAAGCCGTGAGGTGGCCGCCCGAAAGCGAGGATGAAAGATGCGCGCGATGAAGCTCGAAGCCGCCGGCAGCAGGCTGCGGTTGCTGGAGCAGGCGCCGGTCGGAGCGCCGGGGCTGGGACAAGTGCTGATCCGCGTCCGGGCCTGCGGCGTCTGCCGCACCGACCTGCACATCGTCGATGGCGAGCTCGACCGGCCGAAGCTGCCGCTGGTGCCGGGTCACGAGATCGTCGGCCTGGTCAGCGCGGTGGGCAACGGCGTCACGACGCTGCGCCCCGGCGACCGGGTCGGCGTACCCTGGCTCGGCTGGACCTGCGGCAACTGCGCCTTTTGCCGGTCGGGGCGGGAGAATCTCTGCGCCGACGCGCGGTTCACCGGCTACCAGATCGACGGCGGCTATGCCGAGTTCGCCATCGCCGATGCGCGCTACTGCTTTCCTATCCCCGCCGCTTATGACGACGTCGCCGCGGCGCCGCTGCTCTGCGCCGGGCTGATCGGCTACCGCGCGCTGAGGCTCGCCGGCACGGCCGAGCGGCTCGGACTCTATGGCTTCGGCGCCGCCGCGCATATCGCCGCGCAGGTAGCACGCCATCTCGGTCAGAAGGTCTTCGCCTTCACCAAGCCCGGCGACCGCGCCGGCCAGGATTTCGCCCGGGCGCTCGGTGCCGTCTGGGCCGGCGGCTCCGATGCGCTGCCGCCGGCGCCGCTCGACGCGGCGCTGATCTTCGCGCCGGTGGGGGCGTTGGTGCCAGCGGCGCTGGCGGCGACCGAAAAGGGCGGCACGGTGGTCTGCGCCGGCATCCATATGAGCGACATCCCGAGCTTTCCCTACCGCCTGCTATGGCAGGAGCGCGTCCTGCGCTCGGTGGCCAACCTTACGCGGCGCGACGGCGAGGAATTCCTAGCGCTGGCGCCGCTGGTGCCGGTGCGCACGGTGACCAAGGCGTTCCCGCTCGCCGATGCGAACGAAGCCCTGCGCCGGCTGCGCGAAGGCGAGATCGAGGGCGCGGCAGTACTGGTGCCCTAACCCGGATAGAGCCGGCGCGTCCAGTCGCGCAGCGCAATCAGGAGCTGCGCGATGATGTCGCGCGTCGGCTGGTCGGCGAGCTTGCCCGCCGCGTCGAACTTGTTCGGCGCCTGGGCGATCAGCACTTCGGGCTTGTTCACCGGGAACATGTTGAGGAAGACGAAGCACTGGCGCAGGTGGTATTGCGCGCGCGTGGTGCCCCACAGGCTGGCGGTGGCGCCCATGATGGCGACGGGTTTGCCGATCACCGGCGGATCGGGCGGACGCGAGGCCCAGTCGATGGCATTCTTGAGAACACCGGGGATGGAGTAGTTGTATTCGGGCGTAGCAAAGAGGAGCGCGTCGGCGGCACCGATCTGCTCGCGGAATTTCTGCACCGGCCGCGGATAGCCCGCCTGGCGCACATCCTCGTTGTAGAGCGGGATGTCGCCGATGTCGGCGATCTCGAGTGCCATGCCTTCGGGCACCAGCTCGGCGGCCGCACGCAATGCCGCGGTGTTGAACGACGCCTCGCGCAAGCTGCCGGAGACGCCCAGCGCCTTCACCACACGCGCCATCGAATTTCCCTCCTGTCCCAGCCCTTCAGCTGCCATAGGCCGCGCCAGCCGCTGCGGCAAGCGCGATCTTCGGCGCTGCTAGGGCAGCCGATGCAGCGTGGCGTTGAGCCGCGAGGCGCCGTCGGCGGCGATCCACAGCGTGTCGAGCATGCCATCCGAGCGCAGGTCAAAGCGCAGCGTGCTCAGGCCCCTCTCCTCGAATACCAGCGCCCCTCCGACGACGCGGCCGGCGCGCGCGATGGCGGCGGGCTGTTGCCCGGGATCGAGCCCGGGGCCGATGGCGTAGAGCGCCTCGACCTCGGCGCCGGCGGCGCGCTCGATCGCCAGCATCAGCTCGCGGCCGTCGGGATAATAGCCGTACCATTTGCCGAGAAAGGGATCGGCGGGACCGCCGTCGGGCGCGGCCAGGGGGAGCTTTGGCGGCAGCGGCAGCTCGGCGCTCGGCGCCTCGCCCCAATCGCTCTCGCAGCTCGCGCGGGTCGGCATCGGACCGTCGCCGGCGACGGCGAGCACGCAGGCGCCAAAGCGACGCAGGAACAGGCCCGTGTTGCCCGAGGCATGGCCGGAGAAGCCCTCCGGCCGGTCGATGATGAGATAGGGCACGCCATGCGCCGCGAGCAGTTCGTCCGAGCGCTGGCCGCGGCCGCCGGGATCGTAGGGATCGTCCTTGAAATAGCTGATCATGATGCGACCGCTGCCGATGGCGCGGATGTAATCGAACAGCACGAACCCGTTCTTGAGATATGCGGGATGATCCGTGCCGTAATAGGCGGGCGCTTCGGCGATGACGGCGTGAATGTCGCGGCTCTCGCCGGCCGCCATCAGCGACAGCCACGCGCCGCCCGATTGCCCCGCCAGCACGATCCGGCCATAGCCTTGCTGTTTGAGGCGCGCGGCGGTAGCCGCCAGCACCGCGGCCGAGCGGCGCGGCTCTTCGCTCATGCGGGGCCGCAGCAGGCGGAACACATCCCAGCCGGCATCGCGCAAGAGCGTGACGAAGACCGGCACAGGCGCTCCAGCACCTTCGCTGCCGTAAAGGAAATTAATGGCATGATTCCAGATCACTGCGCCTTTGGCCGCAGCCGGCCCCTTGAGCGGCGCGGGATAGGCGGGTTCGAGCGTGAACTCTCCGGCGGCGAGACCCGGCGACGGCAGCAGGAAAGCTCCCAACAGCAGATAAGCAGCCGCCCGGCGGCGGGCGCGAGACCGGCTCATGCGCGCAACTGTGCTAAAGCGCAGCACCGATGGCAAGGCAGGCCTGCCATCCCTGTCGCGCCCGCACCGGGTCGCGATCGGCGAGGTGGAGGCGCTAGCGATGATCAGGACGGCGCCCGCGCGGTTGCAGCGGCGTCGAAGCCGCGTCATGTTTGGCCGGAACGAGGGAGGGAGCCATGGCGCTCAAGGACATCCTGGTGCAGATCGACAACAGCCGCGGCCATCAAGCGCGGCTCGCGCTGGCGGCGGCGCTGGCATCCCGCAATGAAGCGCATCTCATCGGGCTCTTTGTCATCGAACCCATCAGCTTCTCCGCCCTTGCCACGCCCGGCGGATCGGATTTCGCCGCGGCCGAGGCGTTCCAGGCGGTCGAGCGGGAGCATCGCGCGGCGTGGCTCAAATCGGGCGAGCGTCTCGCCGCGCTGTTCCAGGACGCGGCCGACCGCGCCGGCGTCAGCAGCGAGTGGCGCATCGCCGAAGACGACACGGCCACCGCGATGGCGCTGCATGCACGCTATGCCGATCTCGCCGTCCTCGGCCAAGCCGATCCCGACAATCCGCCGCTCGGCGCCGGCGTGCCGGAGGCGGTGCTCCTGGGCTCGGGCCGGCCGGTGCTGGTGGTGCCCTATATCGGCGCCAAGAGCGTCGGCCAACGCGTGCTGGTGGCCTGGAACGCTACCCGCGAGGCGGCGCGCGCGGTGAACGACGCGCTGCCGCTGCTCGCCCAGGCGGAACATGTCACGGTGCTGTCGGTCAATCCCGCGCGCGGCATCGGCGGCGAAGGCGATCTTCCCGCCGCCGACATCGCGCTCCATTTGGCGCGCCACGACGTCAAGGCCGAAGCCGCCTATACCGTGGCGGAGGAGGTGAGCGTCGGGGACATCATCCTGTCGCGCGCCGCCGATCTCGGCGCCGATCTCATCGTCATGGGCGGCTATGGCCATTCGCGCGCGCTCGAATTCGTCCTCGGCGGCGCCACCCGCAATCTGCTGCAGCACATGACGGTGCCGGTG
>JASHRZ010000417.1 GCA_030037055.1 Alphaproteobacteria bacterium | reverse complement strand
GCCACCCCAGCCCGCCTTGAAGGCGCGCACGACGTTGTATTCCTTGTCGGTCGGCGGCGCCGAAGCGAGCCAGAACGGGTTGGGCGACGCGATGCCGGCAAAACGCGTGGCAAGATCGGCCATGATGCCCTCCTTCAGCGGCGCAACGCGCGATCGATCGACAGCGCCGCGCGCTTGCCGTCGGCGACCGCGCGCACTGTCAGATCCTCGCCGCGCCGGGTGCAGTCGCCGCCGGCCCAAACGGCGACGAGCGAGGTCCTGCCTTCCTCATCGGTGGCGATGCGGCCGTCCTCGAGTTGGAGCAGCTCCCGGCCGCCTTCGCGCAGGGGATCGGCGAGGAAGACCTGGCCGATCGCCTTGAACACCATGTCGGCCGGAAGCGCGAAGCTCTCGCCGGTGCCAACGAGCCGCTGCGCCTCCATGCGGGTGTATTCGAACACCGCCTCGGCAACGTGGGCGTTGCTGCCGGTGAGCCGCAGCGGCCTTGCCCAATGTTTGATCTTGACGCCGTTGATTTGCGCAAACTCCTGCTCGTGCCCGGTAGCGCCCATCGCCTCCGGTCCGCGGCGATAGACGATGGTCACGTCTTCGGCGCCAAGCCGCTTGGTCTGAACCGCGACGTCGATGGCGGTGTTGCCGCCGCCGATGACGACGATGCGCCTTCCCACCGGGATTGCGGCGAAGCTCGCCGCCTGGCGCAGATCGGCGATATAGTCGACGGCGTTCATCACGCCCTCCAGCGCCTCTCCTTCTGAACCCAGCGCATTCACCCCTGCAAGTCCCATGCCCAGAAAGACCGCGTCGAAGCCGCGGCGCAACTCGGCCAGGGTGAGATCGCGACCGAGCGCCTGGCCGACGCGCAGCTCAATGCCGCCGATGCCGAGGATGAAATCGACCTCGGCGCGGGCGAAATGATCCGCCACCTTGTACTCGGCGACGCCGTATTCGTTGAGCCCGCCCAGCCGCTCGCGCGCCTCGAAGACGGTGACGTCATGGCCGAGCATGGCGAGGCGATGGGCGCAGGAGAGCCCGGCCGGGCCGCCGCCGACAACGGCGACGCGCTTGCCGGTGCGCGAAGCGCGGGCAAAGGGATGGCGGCCCTCTTCGAGCAGCGGGTCGGTGGCGTAGCGCTGCAGCCGGCCGATGGCGATAGGCCTTCCCTCCTGCGCCTGGCGCACGCAGGCCCGCTCGCACAGCACCTCCGTCGGGCAAACCCGGGCGCAGGCGCCGCCGAAAATGTTGGCGGCAAGGATGGTGCGGCCGGAGCCCTCGATATTGTCGGTGGCGATCTGGCGGATGAACTGCGGGATGTCGATGCCCGTGGGACAAGCCTCGACGCAGGGCGCGTCGTGGCAGAAATGGCAGCGATTGGCCTCGACCAGCGCCGCTTCCCGCGCGAGCGGCGGGTGAAGATCGCCGAAGCCCAAGCGGTAGGCCTCGGGCGAAAGCCGCCCGGCGGCGATGTCCGGCTTTCCGCCGGCGGTCTCCTTCGCCATCCCTTGCCACCCTGGTCGTGCCCGCCCTTGGGGCGGCGGGTCTTGCCCAACTCTATTCAGAACCTGACCGCTTGATCAAGCTTTGAGCGAGCGGTCAGGAAATTTCCTTTTGACGCCGCCGGGCCGGCGTGGATAAAGAAGCGAGTCGGGAAAGGGGCGCCATGGCGAAAACCGAGATCGAGAGCCTGCGCCGCCTGCGCGACATGCCCGGGGCGCTGCGCCGGGCGCGCCGGCGGAAGCCTGGCCGGCGGATGAACGGCACGGCGGTGAACGTCCGCGGCACCATCCGCGAGCGCAACGAGGCGCGTATCCTCAAGGCGGCGGAGGCGGTCTTCGCCAAGAAAGGCTTCAACGGCGCCAGCACCGCCGAGATCGCGCGCAAGGCCGGCGTGCCCAAGCCCAATCTGCATTACTACTTCCGCACCAAGCAGCTGCTCTATGCCGGCGTGCTCGACAACATTCTCGAGATCTGGCTCGACGCGATGGACGAGATCCGCCCGGGCGCGGAGCCCGCCGAGGCGCTGGCGCGCTACATCACGCGCAAGCTCGAGAGCTCGCGGCTGCTGCCGGAGCCGTCGCGGCTCTGGGCGATGGAGCTGATCTCCGGCGCGCGGCATGTCGAGCCCTTTCTCAAGAAGCGGCTTCGGCGGCTGGTGCAGCAGAAGAGCGCGATCATCCGCGCCTGGACGGAAGCCGGCAAGATCGACCCGGTCGAGCCCGAGCATCTCTTGTTCATGATCTGGGCGATGACCCAGACCTATGCCGATTTCGCCGCCCAGATCGCCGCCGTGCTGGGCAAGGACAAGCTCGAT
The DNA here is from genome assembly GCA_030037055.1 of Alphaproteobacteria bacterium. Taxonomy (GTDB): domain Bacteria; phylum Pseudomonadota; class Alphaproteobacteria; order ATCC43930; family CGMCC-115725; genus DAHUYF01. The sequence goes on along the minus strand of JASHRZ010000417.1, from coordinate 405 downwards.
GAAGGGGTTTTCGCGGCGGCAAGGAAGACGATGGTGTCGCTGGTGCTGAAGGGGCTAAGGGTGAGGTAGCACGTTTCCGCTGCAGGTGCGCGGTGCGTGCTTCAAGACGCGGTCCTGCGGATCGCTCTTCAGCACGAGGAAGCATTGAAAATGGCATCGACCGCGATTCATTCTCGCCCCATCCTGAGGAGCGACGCGGAGCGCCGCATCTCGAAGGACCGCGGCGCCTATGCAGCGCAGGGATTGCCAACGAATGCTACGGCGTTTCTTTCAGCACCTTGGCAAGCTTGGTGAAGAGCTCGTCGACGAGGGCACGGGTGATGGTGAGCGGCGGCGAGAGCGCGATGATGTCGCCGGTGGTGCGCACCAGCAGGCCCTGCTCATAGGCGCGCAGGAAGGCGTCGA
>JASHRZ010000416.1 GCA_030037055.1 Alphaproteobacteria bacterium | reverse complement strand
CCTACTCCCTTAGCGCCGAACGGGCCATTGTGCTGATGAGTGTCGACAACTTCGCTAATGATCGTGGCGGGCAGGTCGAGGAATCCCGGAATCTTGTAGTCAGCGAGCGACGCGTTGGTGACCTGTCCTGCGGCAAACTCCATTTTCTCGGTGGTAGTGAAGCCGAGTTGCATGATCGCCGCGCCGGACAACTGGGTCTCGACGATCCGCGGATTGATACTGCGTCCGACGTCGGCGACGTTGATCATTTTAAGAATGCGAACGTGGCCGGTCTCGGTGTCGACCTCCAACTCGACACCGGTCGCGCCAACCATCCAGAACGGCGTGATATTGTCGGATTGACCAGTGTCGTGGTCTGGCGAGATGTAAGGGGGAATGAAGCTGCCCGTGCCGATGATGTTGCCGGCCTGCATTTTGTATTTTCGCAAGAACAGCTCGCGCGTCGGCAGGTTGCTGGCCCGCGGGATGCCGAGTTCGGAGGCGAGCGCCGCTAGCTTCTGACGGGCGTCCTCGGCAGCGAGCTTGACCGCATGGCCCATATGGAAGGTCGAACGCGACCCCAGGGTCGCCATATCGTAAGGTGTCACCTCGGTGTCAGAGTGGACGACCCGGACAGTCTCCGCCGGGATGTTTAGCACCTCGGCCACGATCTGCGCCATGGCAGTGTCGGAGCCTTGGCCCATATCGACGGTGCCACAATAGAGAGTGCAGCTTCCGTCCGCCGAGACGTTGACCACCGCGACCGATGTCGTAGGTGAAATCGACGCCTTAAAGCCGACGGCGATGCCTCGGCCCCGACGCACAGGTGCGGCGCCGCGATCGAATGGAGCGTCCCATTTCATCAGGGCCGCCAGTCGCTCGAGGCAGACATCGGCGCCCATGTCCTGCACCACGGTGCCGGTCGCTTGCGGACGGCCATTGCGCAGCAGATTTTTGCGGCGAAATGCAAGCGGGTCAATACCAAGCGCCCGCGCGATCAGATCAGAATGGCTCTCGTACGCCCAGACCAGCTGAGGAATGCCGAAACCGCGGAGCGCGCCGGCCGGAGGCAGGTTGGTGTAAAGCGCGTAGGAAGCGATCTTGACATTGTCGATGTCGTACGGACCTGGGGCAGTAAAGCCGGACTTCTGGGAGACTCGAGGTCCGATGTCGGCATAGGCGCCGCCATTCCACCAGATCTCGCATTCGCGCGCAGTTACCCTCCCGTCTTGGCTGACAGCGCTCTTGATCCGGAACGTGCTCGCATGCTTGGTCAGCGTATAGAACTGCTCTTCCATTGATAGCGCGATCTTCACCGGCCGCATGACGATGAGCGCTAAGGCCGCGACCAGGGCTTCAAGCTTGATGTAAAGCTTGCCCCCGAATCCGCCGCCCAGGAAGGGGACCTTCACGCGTACACGGTTTTCGGACCAGCCGAGCAACCGGGCGATCTCAAGACGCACGAAGGAGGGGCTTTGCGACGCCGTGTGGATCGTCATGCTCGTCCCGTTCGTCTCAGCTAGCGAGACGTACGGCTCGAGCGGCAAGTGGAGCACCTGCTGGGTGCGGAAGGTGTGCTCGAATACATGATCGGCCTCGGCAAAAGCCTGGTCAGGGTTGCCGCGACAGAGCCGGAAATCAAGCGCGATGTTGGTGTCGCGCACGCCGTGCAGATGCTTGAGGTCGGGGAAGGTGCCGGCCGGCTTGAGCTCCTCGTGGACAACGACAGGTGAGTCGGCGGCTTCCACCTCGTCAAAGACCGCCGGCAACTCCTCATAGTCGACGACAACAAGCTGGGCGGCGTGCTCGGCGACATGGGGATCGCCGGCGAGCACCACGGCGACCGGCTCGCCGACGTAACGCACCTTGTCGACCGCCAGAATAGGCTGATCGTGGAAGGCGGGGCCGTAGTAGGGATGGGGAATGACCTTAAGAATGTCGTCGCGCGTGACGATTCGGTGAACGCCGGGAACTTTGAGCGCCTCGCCGTCGTCGATGGTCTTAAGGCGCCCATGGGCAACGGTGCTGCGCACGATCTTGCCCACGAGCATGCCTGGCAAGCGCATATGATGGGCATATTCAGCGCGGCCGGTGACCTTGGCGACGGCCTCGAGGCGTGGAACGGAACGGCCGACCTGCCCACGCGGAGCCGTTGTCGTCGCTATCATTGGCCCGCGCCTCCGTTGATATTGAGCGCCTGCCGCAGCGCGCGTTCCACATAGACACGAACAAGTTGGCGCTTGTAGGCCGCCGGCCCCTGCAGCTCCCCGGCCAGCGTCGCCGCTGCGGCTTCGCCGGCCGTACGTAGCAGCTTGGCGTCGGGGCGTCGGCCGACGAGCAGCGTGCGCAGCGCTTCGAGCCGCATCGCTCGCTCGGTGACCGCACTTGCGACCACGGTTGCCTCGCGCACACAGTCGTCGTCAACGGCGATCGATACGGCAACGCCGAGTGTCGGCCAATCATGGACGGCGCGCGTCGTGCATTTGAGATAGGCCGACCGGCTGCCGTTCTGAGGCGGAACGACGAGCTCGCTTATTAGCTCGTCCCTTGCCAACTGCGTCTCGAAATAGCCGGTCAGTAGATCGGCCATCGGGATCACACGTTCGCCGTGGCGCCCGAGCACGCGGACGCTGGCACCAAGGGCGATGAGGACCGGCGGGAGATCCATGTGCGGATCGCCATGCGCCAGACTGCCGCCAACGGTCGCGACGTTGCGGACGCGTATGTTGGACAAGACCCGCAAAGTCGAGCCGATGACCGGCAGCAGGTGCTGGACGTCGCGCGCGTATTCGAGGGTAACCAGCGGTGTCAACGCGCCGATGCGGACAGCGCCGTCAGCGTCGAAGCGTATTTCGGAGCAGCCTCGAACCCGGCGCAGGCTGATCAGACGGGTCGGCCGGAATATGCCGGCCTTCATCATCAGCATCAGCG